>JBKPNQ010000047.1:0-23498 GCA_046732715.1 Acidobacteriota bacterium
TGGCGGAGCACGCCGAGTTAAGTGCCGAGGGGTTCCTCGACACGTCCGCCCCCATCCAGCCGCTGCTGGAACCGTCGCTCGCGGGCGTCACCGTCGGAACCTACACGCTGATATCCCTGATCGGTCATGGCGGCATGGGCAGCGTTTGGCTAGCCGCCCGAAGCGACGGCCGTTTTGAAGGCCAGGCCGCGCTGAAGCTGTTGAACGCCGCGCTGGTCGGCCGGGCCGGCGAGGAACGGTTCAAACGCGAAGGCACGATTCTCGCGCGGCTCACGCACCCGCACATCGCCCGCCTCATCGATGCCGGCGTGTCCAACGCCGGTCAGCCATACCTTGTACTCGAGCACATCGCCGGCCGCCATATCGATCGCTACTGCGATGAAGAGCAGCTCGGCGTGGAGGATCGCATCCGGCTGTTCCTCGACGTTCAGTCGGCGGTCGCTCACGCACACGCGAGCCTGATCGTCCACCGCGACCTGAAACCGTCAAACGTCCTCGTCACCGCCGGCGGTGAGGTGAAGCTGCTGGATTTCGGGATCGCGAAGCTGCTCGAGGATGACGGCGGCCAGCTCGAGGCGACGATGCTCACGCGTGAAGGCGAGTTCGCGTTGACGCCCAAGTACGCCGCGCCTGAACAGGTGTCAGGCGGCCCAATCACCACCGCGACCGACGTCTACGCGCTGGGTGTGCTGCTGTTTGAACTCTTGACCGGCAAACATCCGACCGGTGCGAACAGCCGATCGGCCGCGGAGTTCGCCAAGGCGATCACTGAAACCGAGCCGCTGCATCTATGGGCAGCGATCGACGAAGGCGCTGGCAGCGACTCGACGACGCGGGCGACGCAGCGTGCCACGACCCCCGAGCGGCTGCGCCAGGTGTTCCGAGGCGATCTCGACACCATCGTCGCCAAAGCGCTGAAACACAATCCGGCAGAGCGCTACGAATCCGTCGCCGAGTTTGCCGACGACTTGCGCCGCTACCTCGCGCACCAGCCGATTGCCGCACGAGCCGATACCCGGGCGTATCGCGCCGCCAAGTTTGTCCGTCGCCACCGACGCGCCCTTGCTGCCGCCGCCGCGAGCCTGACGTTCGTCATTGCCCTGATCGCTTTCTACACGGTGCGCCTCTCGACCGAGCGCGATCGCGCCAGGCTCGAAGCGGCGAAGGCTTCGAAGGTCAGCGAGCTCCTGACTCGCCTGCTGACCGGCGCCGATCCCTACCGGACGCCGGACGCGAAAGAGCCGACGGTTCAGAACCTGCTCGACATTGGCGCCGAGCGCGTATCCCGTGAACTCGGCGACGAGCCTGAAGTCCAGGCGGAAATGTTGACCGTGATCGGCCGCACCTACCAGCGGATGGGACTGTATGCGAAAGCCCTTCCACTACTCGAACGCGCGGTGGCTATCGGGCGACAGGCGCTCGCGCCCAGGCACATTATCCTGGCGAGCGGTCTGAACGAGCTCGGCGTCATCCACCGCGAGCTGGGCCACTTCGCTGAGGCCGAGCCGTTGCTTCGCGAGAGCCTCGCGATGCGTCGCACCCTGCTTGGGAACGTGCACAAAGACGTCGCCGTCACGCTAGTCGAGCTCGGGCGTGTGCTGGACGACGTGGGACGATCTGACGAGGCGCAAAAGGACTTTGCCGAATCCCTCGCGATTCGCAGGAAAGTATTTGGCGAAGAACACCGTGAAACCGCAACCAGCAAGAGCGAGCTTGGCCGGTTGTTGTTGCGGCACGGCGACCTCCCGGGTGCCGAGCAGCTCCTTCAGGAGAATGTCGAGACGACCCAGCATGTGCTGGGTGCGGATCACCCGAACACCGCCGCAGCGAAAGGGATGCTGGCACAAGCACGGCTCGTGCAAGGCCGTGTGGACGACGCAGAAGCGCTGGTGCAGGACGCGCTCTCGGTAAAGCGGCGTGTCTTCGGCGAACAGCACCCGGAGTACGCTGTCACGTTGAGTGTCCTGGCGGGAGTGCGAGAGGCGCAGGCCCGCTTGGATGAGGCACAGACGATGTACGAAGAGTGCGTGCGGATCACCCGCCCGCACCTGCCCGACGACCACTGGCGCATGCTCGGCTACACCGTCAACCTGGCGCGAGTGCGAATTGCACGCGGCGACGGGGCCGCGACGGAACCGTCCCTTCGTCAGGCGCTGAGCGCGCGTGAGCACCTGTATCCGCAGGGGGACTGGCGCATCGCCCAGGCGCAGAGCCTGCTCGGTGCGTCGTTGCTTGCGCAGAAGCGCTACTCAGAAGCGGAGCCGTTGCTGCTGGCCGCGGCCGCAAATCTCAAGCCGATTCCGGGCGCGCAAGATCGGGAGCGTGTCGCGAATCGGGCGCGCCTGGCGTCGTTGTACGACACGGTCGGCCGTCCACAACTGGCGGCGAACTATCGCTGAGCCCGGAGCCTCCGTCGTCTCCGGATCTCAATCGCGCCAGATCACGCCGCGCTGCGCGAGCACATCGCGCAGGCCGTAGATGTCGACTCCAAGCTCGCCCGCCTTCAGACGCGCGCGTGTGACACCGAGATCGTGGGGCCCTCGCGAGCGAGCGTGTGGGGGAGTCCGAGAGCGAAGCCTCTCGGAGTGAGAAACGGAGGACGGTCAATGAATCGACGTGAATTCCTCGAAACCATCAGCGCCGCCGCCGTGCTTCCCGCGATCGGCCGTCCGCAGACGCCTGCGAACGAGTGGGGCTCTCCCGTGTTTGATCTCCATTTCCATCTTCGCCAGCAGCCGGCCAGCAACATCGCACACCTCGACGGTGCCGGCGTGACGAAGGCGAATCTGCTCACGCGGGGCGCTGCGCTCGAACAGGTCAAGGCGCTGGAGGCCACCGCGCCCGGCCGGTTCACGTGGTTCAACAGCTACGACGTGACGAAGCCCGACGCGGAGCAGGTGCTGACCGAGGCGGTCAAGGCGGGCGCGCAGGGATTTGGCGAAATGAAATTTCATGTGGCCGCCGACGGGCCCGAGCTGCGTCGCATGTATGCGCTGGCGGCCGAACTGCACGTGCCGATCCTCATTCACTTCCAGGAAGTGGATCACTTTGAGAACGAAGGCACCTGGAGTAGCGGGTTTGCCAAAACGTTCGAGTCGATCCTGAAGGCCTATCCGAAGACCACGTTCATCGGCCACGCGGATGCGTTCTGGGCAAACGTAAGCGCCGATTATCACAACGAAGCGGCCTATCCGGCCGGACCGATCAAGCGCGGCGGGCTGACGGACAAGTGGCTGGGAGACTACGCGAATCTGTTCGGCGACCTGTCGGCCAATTCGGGCAACAACGCCATGTCACGCGACGCGGAGTTCACGGCAGACTTCCTCAAGCGCCATCAGAACAAGCTGTTCTTCGGCAGTGACTGCAGTTGCACCGATGGCCGTGGCGGCGGCGTCAGCCAGAGCAACAACCCGTCAGCGTCCCGCCTCGCAGGGAAATGCGTCGCCCGCGAAACGCTAGGTGTCCTGAAGCGATCGGCATCACCCGACGCGTTTCAGAAGATCACCTGGGGCAACGTGCACAAGCTGTTGAAGATTCCGGCGTAACCGCTCTGACCAGTTAGCAGACGTTTACTGAGGCAGCAGAAAGTTTTCACCACAGAGTCAGCAGAGGAAACGGAGAGAACAATAATGCTCCGCTAACTCTGTGACCTCTGTGGTGAGAAGCCCTCCGTTACCTCCAGCAAACTCCGTTAACTTGTCGACTACGAGAACTCCTTCCAGTTTGCCACGAGCGTTTCCACCGTTCGCATGTAGTGCTGCTGCAGTAGCGCGACGCCGGTGTCGCCATCGCGGTTGACGATTGCTCGTTGAATCGCCTCGTGCTCGCCGCGGTGATCGCGCGTGCGGTCGACGTTCTCGAGCAGCAGGTGTCGATATCGGTAGGCCCGTTCCGCGAGGATCTGACAGAACGCAATCAGCGAGCGCAACTCGCAGCCGCCGTAGAGCGCCTGATGGAAGGCATCGTGGCGCCGTTCCCACTCCGGATCCAACTTGCCATCCGCCGCGTAGGTCGCCCGTTTCGACAACTCGTGGAATCGCGCGATGATGTTGGCTTCCCACTGATCGTCGCCGCTCCGGATTGCCATCCGCACCGCGAGACCTTCGAGCTCGCAGCGGCTCCTGGCGATGTCGAGCGCTTCCTCCGCTGAGACGGGCGCCACGCGAAACCCTTTGTGATCTTCGAGGACCACGAGTTGCTCGGACGCGAGCCGCATGAGTGCCTCGCGTAAAGGACTCTGACCGGAGCCGTACAGGCTGCGGAGATCGCGAAACAGGAGTCGCGAGCCCGGCTGCAGACGACCGTGCAGAATGTCGAGCCGGAGGCGGTCGAACAAATCCGACGTGAGCGTTCGACTGACCCGAGAAGTCTTCGATCGGGCCGATCGGTTCGTCGTGATCGGAAACGCGAGCGGTGAGGAGCGGCTAGCGCGCATGGATCGAAGTCGTCACAGGTGGTGGCCCGACAAACTGTAGGTAACGGGACGCGAGGCTGTCAAACCGCGCTCGATTTATTTCGACAATGTATCAAAGAATCGATATTATCCCCGTTCCGTTCATTTCTGCCCGATTTTTCCTTGGATCTGTGATGACCAGTCGACCGTACGCCCGATTCGCAGCCCCAATTCTGCTCCTGAGTTCCACCTTTATTTTCGCCACCGAATTGTTCCTCGTTGCCAGAGATCGTGACCCCCAGACGCAAGGCGCGCAGACACCACAGCCACCTGCCCCGGCAGGTGCGCCGCCGGCGGGGAGTCAGGTTCCCGGGCAGACGTCGCCCGCGACGGGACGTGGAGGCGGTCGAGGCAACCCTGCCGCCGGACTTTTCACCGCCACGTGCTCCGGGTGTCACGGAACACCGGAGCTGACCGGCCGCGCGCCGTGGCTCTTCGATCAGAAATGGCTCGACGGCACCGACGACGAGAAGATCGCGAATACCGTACGACACGGCGTTCCGGAAAAAGGGATGGTGGGCTTTACGCCCGAACAGCTCTCCGACCAGCAGATCTTTCAGCTGATCAACTACATTCGTACAGCGACGGCCAGTCTCAAGCCGAAAGCCACATACGTCGCCGATCCGGCAGGTAAAGTTCTTACGTCAGAGAAGCAGGCCTTCAAAATCGATGTGCTCACTCGCGATGTCAACACGCCGTTTGGCCTCGCGTTTCTTCCCGACGGCCGCTTGCTGATCACCGAACGGAACGGCACGCTTCGCCTGCTCGACAAGAACAATCAGATCTCAGGCCCGATCAGCGGTACACCCAAGCCGCACGTTCAACAGGACGGCGGGTTCCTGGATGTCACGGTACATCCCCAGTACGCGAAGAACGGCTGGATTTATCTTTCCTACTCCGAGGTCCAGCCCGGCTACGTGCCGCCGCCACCTCCTCCTCCGGCAGATCCTGCAGCTGCGCCTGCGGCTCCCGCCGCCGCGGCAGCACCGCCCGCCGCTAACGCTGGTGCGCCGCCCTCGCAAGCCGGAGGTTTTGGCGGAGGTCGAGGACGCGGGGGTCCGCCCCAGCCGCCGTCGAACACCGTGATCGTTCGCGGAAAGATCAACCAGAACAACGAGTGGACCGATCAGCAAGTGGTCTTTCGATCGCCGACCGAGTTGTACGTCTCGAGCGGAGTGCACTTCGGATCGCGCTTCGCGTGGGACCGCGACGGACATCTGTTCTTCACCCTCGGCGAGCGCGGCACGATGCAGAACGCGCAGGACCTGAAGAACGGTCTCGGCAAGATTCACCGCATCAATGACGATGGAAGTGTGCCGAAAGACAATCCGTTCGTGAGCTCGCCAGGCGCTGACCCCACGATCTGGAGCTACGGGCATCGAAATCCAGAAGGTCTCGCATGGGAACCGGGCACCGGGCGTCTCTGGGAATCCGAGCACGGCCCGAGCGGCGGCGACGAAATCAACATCATCGAGAAGGGGCACAACTACGGGTGGGGTATCGCGTCGAAGGGTCTGCAGGGCGGCATCACGAAGACATCCGAGACTGGAATGGACGATCCGATCGTCTACTACACGCCCGCGATTGCCCCCGCCGGGATCACGTTCTACACCGGCAGTCGCTACCCGGGCTGGAAAAACACCAGCCTCCTCGTCGGCGCCCTCGTCGGCCAGCAACTCCGTCGTCTCGAGATCAGCAACGAAAAAGTGGTCAAACAGGAAGTGCTGTTCTCCGAGTTCGGGCGGGTCCGCGACGTCGTTCAAGGGCCTGACGGCTACCTCTATGTCGCGTTGCAGAGTCCAACCGGTGGACAGGGCGTGCCGTTGTCGGCGGCAACGCCCGGCATGATCGTTCGCCTGGTCCCGGAACCATCGTCTCGCTGACGGGAACGTCTGCACGCGAACGACCGGGGGTCTGACCCCGATCGTCGGGGTCAGACCCCGGGCCAATATTCAGTAATCTCGACTTTATGTAGTTGCTGATTATTTATCGATAATATCTGACATTCTCGACCCTATTGAGAGCCGGACGCGCTACTGCGCGTGCTATTGAGCGCGGCGGTAGCCAATTCACCAATTCTTCAATTCACCGATTCATGAATTCACCGATTGCGTTGGAGGTTTCTCAATGATGCTCAAACGTCTAGCCCTGTCGGTGCTGGTCACGGCAGCGCTTGGTGGCCTGGTCGTGTCCGCGCAGCAGGGCCGTGGCGCCACCCCCGCTCCGCCTGCACCGCAGGGGCGTGGTGGGAATCCTGCGGCGCAGCAGGGCGACCCCGATATTCCCACCGCGCTGCAGTCGCTCAACATGCCGTGGCCGCCGATGCACATCTACATCCGCGGCGGACTCAAATCCCACGGGCCGGGGCTGCACGACTACCCGCAGTTCATGGCCGATTGGAGCAAGCTCCTGACCGAGCGCGGCGCGATTGTGGACGGAGGCTTTCATTTCCCGACCACCGCCGAGCTGAGCGGGGTCAACGTCATCGTCATGTACAAGGGAGACGCCGGCTACATGAGCGCCGACGAACGGGCGACCCTGGAGGCCTACCTCAAACGCGGCGGCGGCCTCGTGAGTTTCCACGACACGCTGTGCGGCGACGATCCGCAGTACGAGGCGAACATTCTTGGCGGTGCAAAGAAGCACGGTGAGCGCAACTTCTCGGCCGGTGAAATCGCCTATACGATCACCGACAAGAATCATCCAATCATGCAGGCGATGTCAGACTTCAAGATCACCGACGAGGCGTTCTTCCTGCTGACGAAACCCACTCTCTCGCCGGAAGGACTGCACGTTCTGGCAACTGCGCCCATGCCGAAGAGCGCCAGCGCCGGTGACCACGTCGGTGAGGTCGTGCCGCAAATCTGGACCTACGAGCGTCCCTTCGGGCTTGGCCAGTCGTTCCGCGCCTTTGTCTGGATGCAGGGGCACAGTTACGCCAACTTCTCGGATCCGCAGGTCCAGCCGATGATCCTGCGCGGCATCGCGTGGGCCGCGAAGTGGCCAGTCGACGCCTTGATGACCGTGCGGCAGCCGGCGCAGGGAGGACGCGGACGGCGCGGCGGGGCATAAGGCGGATAAACGCAACGGGTGAAAAAGAGGTATATCCAGGTATCTCTCAGGTTCCGCCAGGTTCTACAGGGTTCTACCAGGTTCTGCTGGGTTCGTTCAGGTTCGGTAGCTCCTGCGACAACCGGCTGGAGCCCAGAGCCCAGCAGAACCCGAACGAACCAAGCGGAACCTTGTAGAACCCAGCAGAACCAGTAGAACCTGATCTCATGAAGAAGACGACTTTGTATGCGGCGCTCATGCTGTCGGTTGCGACGATTTTGAAGGTCGCAGCTGGTCAAGCGCCGCAACCCACCGCCACTCAGACGTCCCAGGCGACTCAGTCTCCCCCGACCGACCCGACGACCTCGATCGCTGGCACGGCGAAAACACCCGGCAATATTTGGCTGCCAGCAAAGAAAGCGACCTCGTCAACGGCGGCGCTGACACCTGAAGAAGAACTGAAGACGTTCTCGATGCCGCCCGGTTACCATGCGCAGCTCGTCGCGGCGGAACCTTTGATCGAATCGCCGATCATCATCGACTTCGATCCGGACGGCCGCATGTGGGTGCTCGAGCTCCAGGCATTTCTGCCGGACACGTCCGGCCGGGACACGCAGGATCCGATCTGCGATGTCGCCGTGCTCGAGGACGCTGACGGCAACGGCACAATGGACAAGCGCACAGTCTTTGCCGATCACCTGGTCCTGCCGCGCGCGCTCAAAGTGCTCGACCACGGCGTCCTGGTTGGTGAGCCGCCAAACCTGTGGCTCATGAAGGACACGAACGGCGATCTCAAAGCCGACACCAAAGAGGCGGTCTACAAGAACTACGGCCGATTCATTGGCGGCGTCGAGCACAACGCGAATGGTCTGCTCTGGGCCATGGACAATGTGTTGTACACGTCAGAGTGGAACGAAAACCTGCGGTTGAAAGATGGCAGGTTCGACGTACTGCCATCGCTCAGCCGCGGCCAGTGGCAATCCTCGCAGGACGATGCGGGACGCGTGTATCGGAATGTCAACGATGCGCCGCTGTTCATCGACTACACTCCCGCACGCTATTTCGTCCGCAACCCGAACGTCGCCCGCACCCGCGGTCTCTACGAGAGCCTGATCGATCAGATGGAGGCGACGGTCTATCCGATTCGTCAGAATCGCGGCGTCAATCGTGGTTATCGTGATCCGTTCTTTCGCGCGGATGGATCGTCCATCGTCATCCAGGGTGCCGGCAGCCCGACGGTCTATCGCGGCGACAAATACCCGACTGACGTGCGAGGAAGTGTTTTCATTACGGATTCCCCAACCAACCTCGTCCACCGGTTCAATATCGTTGACGATGGCGCCGGACGGCTGACCGCGAAGAACGCCTATCCCCGGGGTGAGTTTTTGGCGTCCTCTGACGAGCGGTTCCGTCCGGTCAATCTCATGTCGGCGCCGGACGGCAACTTGTACGTCGTGGATATGTATCGCGGTGTGGTTCAGGACGGCGGTATCTGGTCTGACTACCTGCGCGATTACATCAAGAGCCGCGATCTCGAGCTGCCGGTGAAGCGTGGCCGCATCTGGCGGATCGTCTATGGCACCGCGTCCACCAGTCGCGGGCCGAAGCCGTCGTTGTCGTCAGCCTCGCCTGCCCAGCTCGTGCAAGCACTGAGCCACGCAAATGGGTGGTGGCGCGATACCGCGCAGCGGTTGCTGGTCGAGCGCGGTGAAACGTCCGTCGCGCCGGCGCTGAAGAAGCTTGCCGCGTCGGCTCCTGACTGGCGCACCAAGCTGCATGCGCTGTGGACGCTCGACGGTCTCGATGCGATCGATGCCGAGTCGGTCGAGCGGGCACTGTCGGATCCGAAGGCGGAGGTTCGAGCGTCAGCGGTCCGCCTGGCGGAACGCTATCTGCCCTCGAGCCACGCCTCCATCACCAAGTCGGTGCTGGCGCTCGCGAGCGACAAGAACTGGAACGTTCGCCGCCAGGTCGCCGCGTCAATTGGTGAGTTGCCGGCGGCAGCGCGGAACGAGCCGGCAAGTCAACTGCTCAAGAAGTTCGGCAGTGATCCAGTCATGGTAGACGCGGTCATCAGCAGCGTCCCGGGCGCCGAGGAAGCGGTGCTCAGCGGCCTTCTCCAGGCGGACGGTGCCCAACCTGTCGCCGCCGACGCCGTCACCGCACTGGCTGCCGCCATCACCCGTGGTGGGGACGTTGCCGCAATCCAGCGCGTGTTTGCGCTCGTGGCCGACGACAAGCAGCCGGCCGCGATCCGCCTCGCCCTCCTCCAGGGGGTCGATAAAGTTCTGCCCACGGCTGGCGCGCCAGCGGGACGCGGCGGCCGTGCGGCTGGCGCCGTCGCTCTCGCCGGTCTCAGCACCCCCGGGGCCGGGGAGTCGTTCACGCCAGGGCGACCAATCAGCCTGCCAGGCGAGCCTGTCGAACTGGCGCGACTTGCGTCTGGTACGGAGCCACTCGCGCCGGTCGCGAAATCAGTCGTGAACAAACTGGATTGGCCGAACCGGCCCGCGCCCGTGGTCGTCGTGGCGCCGTTGACGGCGGATCAGCAGAAGCAGTTCACCGCGGGCGCGGAGATCTACAAGGGACTCTGCATTGGTTGCCACCAGGAGGACGGAAAAGGAAAGGACAAGATCGGCGCGAACCTTCTGGACTCGCCATACGTGAAGAACGCAGATCCGAATGCGATCATCCGCGTGTTGCTGTCGGGAAAAGAGGGAAGCATCGGCTTGATGCCTCCGGTCGGCGGCACCTATAGCGACGATCAGATTGCGGCGGTTCTCACGTTCGTGCGGCGCTCCTGGGGCAATACCGCTCCGCCGGTGGACCCACTCAGCGTCCTCGAGGTTCGAGGGTTGACCAAGACGCGAAACAAGCCGTGGACCGACGACGAACTGAAACAAGTCGGTGGGCGCGGCGGACGTGGGAACGCCGGACGAGGCCGTGGTGGTCAGGACTGATTGCCGAGACCGAAACGCCATCGAGAGGACTCTGAACAACAACGCCGAGGAGGAGAAATCGGTGGGACGCTTTGAGGGGAAGGCCGCCGTCGTCACAGGCGGAAGCTCCGGCATCGGACTCGCAACCGCGAAGATGCTCGCGCGCGAAGGAGCTCGTGTGCTCATCCATGGGCGCCGGGAACAGACCGTCAAGGAGGCCCTCACCGAACTCCCGCCCGGCACGCACGCCGTCGTGGGTCGTATCGAACGGCTCGCGGACATCGACGCGTTGATGGACACCGTGAGAAGAGAATTGGGCGGTCTCGACATCCTGGTGCTCAGCGCGGGAGTTCTCAAGGTCGCAACGCTAGAATCGGTGACAGAGGCCGACTTCGACGAGATCTTTGGCGTCAACGTCAAAGCCGTTTTTTTCTGCGTCCAGAGAGCTGCGCCGTTGTTGAAGAAGGGATCGAGCGTGATCCTCATCAGCTCCGGCGCGGCGGAGTTGGGGCGAGTGGGACGAGGCTTGTATGCGGCTTCAAAAGCGGCGACTCGCCAACTGGCCCGCTCGCTGGCGGCGGAGCTCGTTCACCAAGGCGTGCGGGTGAATGCCGTAAGTCCGGGCCCCACGCTCACGCGCCTCAACATGGTGGCAACGCGGAGTAAAGAAGAGCAGGCGGTGTTCCTGGGCAAGATGGTCCCGCTTGGCCGCGTCGGCATGCCCGAGGACATCGCCAATGCGATCATGTTCCTCGCATCTGACGAGGCCAGCTTCATCCTGGGGGCCGAGCTCGCCGTGGACGGCGGGTGGCGTCAGCTGGGAGAAGTGCCGCCGCCAGCGCAGAAATAGCGTAGAGAAGGGACGTCCGAAGTCTCGACTATTCCCTGAGATCCCCGATTACGGTGCGCCCCGCGATGTAAGCGAAGGTCAAGCCGGTGCCCAGCACGATGCCTGGCCCGGGGTAAGTCCCGCCGACGACGGAATTCATATCGGTTCCTACGGCGTACAACCCGCGAATCACCCCGCCGTCCTTGTGCAGCACTCGCGCGCACGCGTCCGTCGCGAGGCCCTTTGCGGATCCCAGATCGCCGGTGAAGATGCGAACGGCGTAGAACGGGGGTGTCTGCAGCGGCGCGAGGCTTGGATGACGTGCTGAGGAATCGCCCATCGCGCGATTGTACGAGCTCTCGCCCCTGCCGAACTGCCGGTCGGTTCCCGCAACCGCGTCGGAGTTGAATGCGACGACGCTTCTATCGAGAGTCGTTGGCTCGATCTCGAGACGCGCGGCCAGCGCACGAATTGACGTCGCCTCGATGAGGTAACCGTTCCTGATGAATTTCCCACGGAGCCCTGGGCGCGGGCGAACCAACCCAAGACCGTAGGCGTTGATCGATGCACGGTCAGCGATCAAATAGAACCGAGCGGCGCCGCTGCGCCGCTCGGCACGCATCGCTTCGACGAACCGGTGATACGAATTCGCCTCGTTGGTGAAGCGAACACCGCGGTCAGTGACGGCGATGATTCCCGGCTTCGCACGATCGGTGACGATGTGCGGGAACACTTCGACGCGCCCGTCGCCGTAGCGTATCGCAGACATTGGTGCCCAGTAAAAACTCGATTTCAGACCTCCACCGACCTGCGCTCCAAGCTCCCGTTCGGCCATCGACATCATCGATCCGTCGGCCGCGGGTGCCGCCATCGACAGATGATCGTCGCCCGTGTCGGGGCGCTCCGTCTGCGCGTCGGCTCGCCGGCTGAGACCGCCAGTCCCAAGGGCGACACCTCCGCGCGAGTGAATCCTGACGGTCTCGCCGGTCTTCAACGTCGTGACGGTGCCCGCGACGCGGCCGCTCGAATCGGTGAGGAAGGACTCTGTCCTTGCCTCAGTGTGGATAACGACCCTGCGATCGAGGGCGGCCTTCAGCAACGCGGCAACCATGGCATTCCCGATCACCAGCCGCGTGCCTCGCGAGTATTGCAGCCGATCCTTGTAGTACTTCGCTGACAAGCGCGCCAGGTGCAGACCCGACCTGATCGATCGACGCATGTTCAAGAAGTGAGAGATGTCCGTTCGGTTCACCATCATGCCGCCGAGGCCCATCATGCCCTGTGGCGGTGGTCGGAGCATCTCGAAATACGGGCCCAGCGCCCTGCCGTCGAACTCCCCAACTTCGAGTGCGCGGCCGCAGTCGGTCGCGCCCGGTAATTCGGGGTAGTAATCCGGGGACAGCGGACGGACGGTGTATCTCAGATCCGTGTGACGCTCCAGGAACCCGAGCGCTTCAGGCCCATGGTGAAGGAAACCGTCGATCAAATCCGATCGGTAGCAGTCGCCGGTGACGTGCTGGAGATAGGTGCGGGCGCAATCCAGTGAATCCGTGAATCCGCCTGCGATCGCCTGGCGTGTGCACGGAATCCAGAGCGCACCTCCGGAGATCGCCGACGTCCCGCCCAGCAGCCGGTCGCGCTCGAGCACGATGACCTTCAGTCCGGCGGTTGCCGCAGTCACCGCCATGGTGAGTGCGGCGGCGCCGCTGCCGAGGACGACGAGGTCTGTGTCAGCCAAGACTCATTTGTCTGGCGGCTGCATCGAACCGTTTGTCAGACCGGATCGGATCCAGTCGCGGATCGACGCGCATCCAGAGCAGCTCGAACGATCGATCCTGGCAGGCCTTGTTGAACCAGCGGAACCCGAGATCCATTTGTCCGAGGGCAAAGCGCATGATCGCGAACTCGAACGGCGAGACGTAGCGCTGCTCGGACAGCGTTTCGAGTTTGCGCAGAATCTCGGACGCTTCCTTTCGTCGTCCGGCCAGCGCCTGCGTCCTTGCCAGGCCGGCCTGCATGCGCGGCGTCTGCGGCGACAGATGGATCGCACGTTGAAATGCGGCGGCCGCCTCGTCGAAATCCTTCCGCTGTTCCTGAACCAGCCCCAGCGTCCAGTACGCAGGGGAGAAGTGCGGATTCAGCTCAATGGCGTGATCGCACTGTTCGAGCGCCGCTTCGAGATCGCGGCGGAAGAGGTGCACCAGGGCAAGATCGCGCGCGACGATCGAGGACACCGGATCGAGCGACTGCGCGATGAACATCTCGTCGAGCGCCTCGTTCAACCGCCCCATCGGGACGAGACACGATACTGCATACCAATGGTGCGCTGTGGCGTAGCCGGAGTCGAGTGTCATGGCCAGCTGGAACTCGCGTTCGGCTCCCGGCCAGTCCCAGTCTTGTGTAGACTTGACGTGCGCGAGTGAGGTGTGTGCCTCCGCCGAGTCGGGATCCAGCATGACGGCCGCGGCTGCGCTCGCCGCGGCTTTCGTCCATACATCCGCCGGTGCAAACACACCGTAGTGCGTAAGCAGACCGTAGCCATCGGCCAGGCCGCTGTGGGCGAGAGCGTAGTGGCTGTCCTCGACGATGGCGCGCTCGAAGAACTCGACGGCCTTGCGCAACCCTTCCTCGGTGCGCTGGTTCATGTGGTAACGGCCCTGCAGATACAAGTTGCGCGCCGCGAGGTTGTCGGTGGGACGCCGACTCCGTGACGAAGCCGCGCTCCCGACTCCGCTCTTGAGCTTCGCGACGACGCGCTCGGCGACGGCTTCCTGGGCCTCGAAATCCGGTGACCGACAGTCGAGGGGCTCCGACCACAAGTACGCTCCGCTCGCCCCATCGATCAGGTGGGTCGTGACGCGCAGATTGTCTCCGAAGCTGCGCACGCTGCCGGTGACGACGAGCGCGGCGTGCAGGGCGTCGACGGCCTGGCGCGGATCGGTCGCGTGATGGGGATCGGTTGGCTCCCACGCCAGCACCCGCAGGGTGTCGATCGTCGCCAGACCGGTGATGATTTCCTGACGCAGAGACTGACAGAAGTATCCGAGATCACCGGCCGCGGTGTGATCGGAAAACGGGAGAACCGCGATCGTGTTCTGTCGGACCAGTGCGGCGCCGATGGATCGTGTCGCCGGGCCCGCCTCTCGTTGTTTGATCGTGGGAGCGTATCCGCCTTTCGGCAACTCGATGACGAGCTCTTCGGGCCGGCTTTCCTCCCGGTAGTACCGCAGCAGGCGCGCTCCGAGCCGGCGCGCCTGAACCCGCACAATCGGGTCGGCGCGAGGATCGAACGAGGTCTCCTTGTCGAAGACCTGCACGCCGATCACGTACTCCTTTAATTGATCGCTGCGGCCGGCAATCGATTCGGTCACGATGAAGCTGAGAAATCGCTTCAGCCGATCGACCTGCCGGAACGTTGTGCTGGCAAGTATCCGTTCAAGCTGGTGGCGCACCGCGTCACGCTTCGGCTGGCCGGACCCGAGGGATTGCTGGGACGTCACCGGCCGCGATCGTAACGCCATGTGGGTCATCGAGGGTTCCCGAAGTCTCTGGCGTCTGCCTCCGTGCGGGGCGCGGATTTTCTGGACAGCCACCGCTTTACACCGGTCGGGCGGGCGATTCGCTGAGTTCGGCCGGCGCCAACGGATGCGCGCGTCGAAATGCCAGCCGGCGATAGGGATTGGAAAGAATCGTCAGCACGCCGCCCAGGGCGTAAACGCCGGCCGTGATCACCAGCGGAGTCGACCATGACCCCCACCACTGGACTGAGTACCCAACGACGAGAGGGCTGATCGCCCCGCCGAGGTTGCCGAGGGTATTCATGGCCCCGGTGATGGTTCCCGCCGCTTCGCCGCCGACGTCGTGGCACATCGCCCACGCCGGGCTCATCGACAAATCGGCGCAGAAGAAGGCGAGTGCCATCAGCACCGCGGCGACGATTGGCTGCGGCGTGAGTGCCGCGGTCAAAATGAACAGCGCGCTCATGGGCATCGCGACAGCGCCAATGGATCGGCCAATCTTCAGACCGTACCGTTTGGTCAGCCGGTCGGTCAGCCACCCACCGGTGATCGTCGCCACGCCTCCGGTGAGCAGCACCGCGCTCGACAGCCACGCCGCCTGTTGTGTGTTGAAGCGGCGCGCTTCCCTGAAATAGGTGGGAAGCCAGGTCAAGTAGAAGTAGAGGCCGTACCCGATGCAGAAGTACATCAGACAGATGCAGAGCAGGTTCGGATCGAGCAGATCGCGCCAGTGAACACGAGGGTGCGCGGGCGTCGGCGTTCCCGACGTAATCACGGCGAGTTCTTCGGCGCTGACGGATGGATGGGTCGCGGGGTCGTCGCGGAACCACCGCCACCAGAACAGGCTCCACACGACGCCGAGCGACCCGAAGATCCAGAAGGATGCGCGCCAGCCGGCGATTGAAATGATCAGGATCACGAGTGGCGGAGCAGCCGCCGCACCGATGCGGCTGCTCATGAACACGGCGCCATGGGCGGCGCCACGCTCGGTCACCGGAAACCATCTCGCGAAGCTCCGGGAAATGTTCGGATACGCCCCCGCCTCGCCGACCCCGAAAAGAAACCTGGCGACGAGGAGCGACGTAAAACTCCAGGCGAGACCGCTGACGGTGGTGAACGTCGACCACCACAGCACGATCCGCATCAGCGTTTTGCGTGGACCGATCAGGTCTCCCAGCCATCCGCTCGGAATTTCGAACGCGGCATACGCGAAGGTAAACGCGCTGAAGACCCAGCCCATCTGGACCGTTGTCAGTCCCAACTCCGATCGAATTGCCGGTGCAGAGGAGGCGATGCACACGCGATCGATGAACGTAATCACCGACAGCACGCAGGCAAAGTACAAGAGGCTGTACCGGGCGCGGGTTGGAGGCATGAGAGATCCGGGTCGCGGCACATCACGACGCGCCGCGGGTCCGGCCTAATCGCCCTTGCGATAAATGTCGTTGATGTTCCAGTACCCTGGTGTGGGCGTCGGCGCGTTTTCCATCGGCACCTGCACGACAGCGGGGCGGTCACTCGCGAGTGCCTGGCGCAACGCCGGGCCGAGATCCGCCGCGGACTCGACCATCACGCCATGCGCCCCCCACGCCCGCGCCATCGCGGCGAAGTCGACGCGATACGGCTTCCCGTTCCGCTCGAACACACACCCGAACGTCGTCCCGTAATGCATGTTCTCGAGCCCCGCAATCGTGCCGAATGCGGCATTGTCCATGATCACCCATACGACGTTGAGTCCGGCCTCCATCGCGGTCGCGACCACGTTGGGATTCGCGCCAAACCCGCCATCTCCGACGAGCGCGACCGCCGCGCGAGTGGGCGCGGCCACTTTCACCCCCAGTACCGCGGCGGCTCCAAACCCCATCGTCGCAAGACCGCTCGGTGTGATGAACGTGCCGGGGACGGTGATGGAAAACTGCTGCGCCACGCCGTTCTTGTTCCAGCCGACGTCGGTCACGACGAAGCCGTCTTCGGGAACGGCCTTGCGCAGCTCGCTCAGAATCCGCTCGGGCCGAAGCGGGAACTGATCGGACGTCCACTGATGGGCCCACTCTTCCGCGAACGCCCGGCGCCCTCTTCGGATCTCCTCGCGAATGCGTCCGCGATCGCGATGCGCTCGCCCCCTGGCAGCCCCCGTCAGTGCGGCGAGCGCGAGCTTCGCATCCGCGACCACGCCGAGTTCGGTCGGAAGATTCCGGCCGATCTCCGCAAGATCCGCATCGACGTGGATGAGCCGCGTCGGCGGCGCCGCGAACGTAAAACGCGGATCCCATGAGCTCGAACTGGCCTCGGCGAGCCGGGTGCCGATGGCCAGGATCACGTCGGCAGTGCGACACTTCTCGTTGGCGATCGGTGTGCCCCAGAAGCCCGTCATCCCGAGCAGCAGCGGATGTTCCTCGTGGAGGCATCCCTTCCCCATGAGGGAGTGGGCGACCGGCACCTCGAGCGCTTCTGCGAGAGCCGCCAGCTCCTGGCTGCCGCGCGCCGAGAGGACACCGCCGCCGGCGTAGATCAGCGGACGATGGGCGTCGGCGAGCATCTCCACAATCCGCTCGGCGGTTGCGGGATCGAGCGCAGGACGTGCGATGTCGGCCGGCACCTGGTGGAACGCGTCGATCGGCAAGTCCGCCGAAAAAAGGTCCATTGGCACATCGACCAGCACCGGGCCTGGCCGGCCGCTCGTTGCCAGATGGAAGGCACGTTCCATGACGCGAGGCAAGTCGCCCGCGCGGTCAACGCGGTAGACGCGCTTGCAGAACGGCCGATAGATCTGCGACTGGTCCGCGTCCTGATGCAGGTTGAACTCTTGATGAGGATGGCGCCCGTAGTAATGCGACGGGATATCGCCGGCGATCACCACCATCGGGATCGAATCGAGCGCCGCGTTGGCCACACCGGTCGCGGCGTTCGTCAGTCCGGGTCCCAGATGGCTCAACACCACGCCAGGCCGGCCGGACACGCGGGCGTAGCCGTCCGCGGAGTGCGCGGAGATCTGCTCGTGACGGCTGGTAATGAATCGAATGCGGCTCTTGCTCAGCGCGTCGAGCACGGCAATATTCGTGTGGCCGCACAGACCGAAGATGACTTCGACGCCGAGCCGCTCGAGGTACTCGACCAGAAGATACGAGGAAATCCGGGTCTCAGGTGCGCGACGGATTTCGCGTTGCGGGAATGCAGTCATCAGAGTGTCCTCGCGGCTGGTTCGAAGATCTCGGTGTTGTAGAACTCACCGAAGAGTTCCTGGTCTGACGGCCGGTCTTCCGCGATCGGACGGCTGACCCACGTCACGTTCATGTAGTGCTTCAGCGAAATGTTCTCATTGGTGATGTTGCCGCCCCACGTGCCGCATCCCATGCTCGACGTCATCGGCATGCCGTTGGTAAACGTGCCGGCGTTGGCTCGGGACTGCACCTGGCGCACCATGATCCGGCTGACCGGCGCGACCAGCGCAAGCGCGTGGATGTGCTCATCGTCAAACGAATAGATCCCGCAGGAGTGGCCTTTGCCGCCGGTCTCAAAAATCTGCCGCACCTTGTCGAGCGCGTCGTCGAAGCCGTGGTACTTGAAGATGGCGAGTACAGTGCCCAGCTTCTCAGTCGAGAACAGGTGTTGGCGACCGATGTGCTCCTCCGGGACGATCAGGAAGGTCTTGCCGTCTGGGAGCGAGAAGCCGGCGCGTTCGGCGACCACGCTCGCGGGCCTGGCGATTGTCTCCGCGGTTCGGCGCCCGTCGCTGTCCCAATAAGCGGTGCGCAACAGATCCTTCTCGCGATCGTTCACGAGATAGCCGCCTTCGTTCTGGAGCGCGTCCAGGAATTCGTCGTAGATCCGCGAGTCGACGAGAAGGTTGCCGTCCGCGGAACAGCCGGAACCGTTGTCGTTCGTCTTGCTGATTCGCGTATTCCGCGCAGCTTCAGCAATGTCGGCGGTTTCATCGATCACCATGGTGGCATTTCCGGCACCTACGCCGTAGGCCGGCTTGCCGGAGCCGTAGGCGGCCTTCACCATTGCGGGCCCGCCGGTGGCGATAGTGAGGTCCGCCCGGGCCATCAGCTCGTTCGCGAGCGGAATGCTCGGTCGTTCGACGCATTGCAGAACGTCCTCGGCGATGCCCTGACGCCTGAGCGCTTCCCGCATCAGTCGAACGACTTCACTGGTGGTCTTCCGGCTCGAGGGATGCGGCGAAAAGATCACCGCATCCTTGCATTTGATCGCGTAGATCGCGATGCCGATCGGTGTGATGTACGGGCTGGTGACGGGAATGAGCGACGTGATCACGCCAGCCGGCTTGGCGTACTTCACGATCCCTCGCTCAGCAATCTCCTCGATGATGCCCACGCTCTTCTGCCGCAGCGCATCGCGAAGGATGCCGAGCACCTTCCCCCGGCGGCTGGGCTCCGGAATCCCCATGCCGCTTTCCTCGACGCTCATCCTCGCAAGCCTCGTCGAGGTGACCTCGTTGGCGGCCGCCCACGCGATGGCCTGGCATAACCGGTCGACTGAAGCCTGATCGAGCGCCGCGATCGCCCTCATCGCCGCGCGTGCGCGATCGAGCAGGGTTTCGGCGAGTTGCTGTTCTTCCGGTGTGATTGTTCTCGCTGCCATATTCGTTGTGTCAGGTAATGTCGCGAGGCCCCGCGCCGTCGTACTCGACGGGAATCCGGATGCGCATCGGCTTTTCCCGTTCGTGTTCCTCCGCCACCTCTGCCGTCAATCCGGCTACCCGCCCGACGATGAAAACCAGTTTGCCGGCGGGCGGCGGAAATCCCATGTCGTGCAGGATTGCCGCGAGCGCTCCATCGATGTTGAGCGGCAGCGGCTTGACCTGCTCGCTCACGGCCTGCTCGATTGCGCGGGCAGCGACAATGCCGTCACCTGCGACCGTTGCGTCGCGCGCCATCGTGAACAGCACGTCCACGCGGGGATCCGTAGTCAGCCGCCGGTGTCCGATGCCCGGAACGCGTTGGCCGGCCCGCCGCATATCCTCGACGATCGCGCGCGCAGCGTCTTCGATCGATATCGTGCTCTCGCGCGCTCTTTCAATCACCGCGGCGATCAGTTCCATGCACGATTCGCCGGCCCCGCCGTGCTCGTCGCCGATCGCAAGCACTCCGGCGGCGACCGCCGCCGACAGCGATTGGCGGTTGCCTGACGCCACCAGGCGGCTCGCCGCGCACGAGGGCGCCCCGGCGCCGGGATCGGCGACGCCGATCAACAACGCGTCGATCAGTTTGGCCTCTGGCGCCGTCGGCAGGCGCCCTTTATGCAACAGAAACACCAGTCCCGCGAACGTCGACTGTTGCATCAGCGCGGTCACGTCGTAGCCCCGGATGCGGATAGAAGTTTCGTCGGTCCGCGCGATCGCCGTTCGCCATGAATTCATTCGGGACTCCGGATTATCACCGCTTCGGGGCCCGCCCGCGCAGTGTTACGGTAGCGATACCGTTACGGGCCGGGAAGAGGCTGCAGAGATGATATTGTGCAGGCCACCGAATCGTTGAATGCTGATTTCTGATTGGTGATTGAGAGCCCCTATGCACAAGCGTCAATTGGGCCTCGCGGCGGCGGTGATCGTGGCGGCCGGCCTTTTTGCCGCGGCGCAGCAGCCGGCGCCTCCGTCCACACAAGGGCAACCTGAAGTGGGCGCTCCCCAGGATGCTCCGCAGGGACGGGGTCAGAGAGGGCGGGGAGCAGGGCGTGGGGCGCGGACTCGGAAGGTGGTTCTCGCCTGGGCTGATACCCGCAACGGCCAGGCCCAGCATGATTCCGTCTCGCATGCGCTGGCGATCATCGAGCGGCTCGGCTATGAATCCGGGGCCTATGACACGTTCATTCGCACCGACTCGCACATCATTTCGAAGACGCCGCTCAAGACCACGGGCGAGCCGGCGAGCGGCGGACCAAACCTGAATACTGTCGACGCGATCTTCTTCATGGGCCACAGGGAGGTGCCGCTCGACGACAAGCAGAAGGCCGAGCTCCTGTCGTTCGTGAGAGACGACGGTAAGGGGTTTGTGGCCGCGCACGTGGGGCTCACGGCACTCGAGTCGTGGCCTGAATTCGGCGAGCTGATCGGCGCGCGGTTCGACGGTCACCCCATTGTCGGCGCAGGCTCGATCATCAACGAAGATCCGTCGTTCCCGGCGACGAAACAATTCCCCGCACGGTTCGATTTCAACGACGAGTTCTATCAGCCGAAAGACTACTCGAGAGACAAGATTCATGTTCTGCTTCGGCTGGATTTGTCGAACGTTCCGGCGAACGCTGCCCTGCATCGGCCGGACAAGGACTATCCGCTCGCGTGGGCCAAGATGTACGGCAAGGGCCGCGTCTTCTACGGTTCGTTCGCACACGCGAACAACACCTGGGATATCCGTGACGTACAGCAGATGTACTTTGAAGCGTTGAAATGGTCCCTGGGTCTGACCGACGCGACGCTCAAGCCGCATGCGATGAACGCCGGCACCGCAGAGCCCGTGCGCTGACGGCCGCCCGCGACACCCTCATTCTCGTCGCCGCGGGTCTCTCCGCGTGCGGACATCCTGCCCGCAGCGCCGATACCCCGGTGTCACATCCGACATTCAACAAGCACGTCGCGCCGATTCTCTTCGAACGCTGCGCGCCATGTCACCGGCCCGGCATTGAGGCCGTGCCGTTTCCGCTGCTGACCTACCGGGACGCGCGGGACCACGCGGAAAAGATTGCCAGGGCGACTCGAACCGGAAAGATGCCGCCGTGGCTGCCCGAACCCGACGCTCCGGCCTTCGTCGGCGAGCGACGCCTCGCTTCAAATCAGATTGAAACGATTCAACGATGGGTCAGCGACGGCGCCGTCGAGGGTAACGCCGCCGATCTTCCATCCCCGCCCACGTTTACGAACGAATGGCAACTAGGTCAGCCGGACGTCGTGCTCTCGATGCCACGTCCGTACTCGCACCGGCCGGGATCTCACGATGTATTCCGGAATGTGGTGATGCGCACGTCGCTTGGCGCCGTTCGATTCGTGCGCGCCGTCGAGTTTCGCCCGGGCCGGGCGCCCATTCACCACGCCATCATCAGGGTCGATCGTACGCGAGCGTCGCGCGCGGTGGATGGGATCGACGGCGAGCCAGGCTTTGACGGGATGGCGGCCCTGGACGTGCAGAATCCGGAAGGCCACTTCATCGGATGGGCTCCAGGTCGCGGACCCATAGCGTCACCTGATGGCATGCCGTGGAGGCTCGATCCAGCCAGCGATCTCGTCGTCGAGCTCCATCTGCTCCACGTGAAATCGCCGGTCGATATACAGCCGGTCGTGGGTCTTTACTTTACCGACGCGCCGCCGCGTGAGTCACCGGTCATGGTCGTCATGGGCACGAAGGCGATCGACATTCCTGCGGGAGAGCGAAGCTATTCGATCACCGACATGTGCGCGCTTCCAGTTGATGTGAAGCTGCTGAGCGTCTATCCGCATGCCCATTACCTGGGAAAAGAGATGACGGTTCGAGCGACACTGCCGGACGGGCGCATCCAGCCTCTCCTGCAGATCAAGCGCTGGGACTTTCACTGGCAGCAGGACTACCGCTACGTCTCCCCGATCCTGCTCCCGCGCGGCACGAGCATCACGATGCGGTACACATACGACAACTCCGAGGACAACCCGGCCAATCCGCATCACCCGCCGCGAGCCGTCACTTGGGGACCACAGTCGAGCGACGAGATGGGCAACCTCGGGCTGCAGATGGTGCCGTTGTCTCCGGCCGATGGGAAAGTGCTCGCCAACTTCTTCGTGCAGCGCGAGATGCTGGACAACGTGCGGGGGGCCGAAATCCGAGTGCGTCATGCGCCAGACGACGCGCACGAGCGAACGTGGCTCGGCAGCAGTTACCTGGAAGTGGGACGGGTTGCGGACGCGATTCTGCACTTGGAGATCGCAGTTCGGCTGGATCCGCGATCGCCACAGGCCCACAATTTTCTTGGCGGAGCGTTGTTGACGGCGGGCCGCACCGAGGAGGCCGTCTTACACCTCAGGACAGCCTCGACGCTCGCGCCAGGAGATGCACACCTGCAGTTCAACGTCGGCAAAGGCCTCGCCGCGGCCGGCCGCGCCGCGGATGCCGCCGACCGGTTCGCACGTGCGATTGCGCTGGACGCAGCGTTTGCCGAGGCTCATCAGGAACTGGGCGCGCTCCTGTTCTCGCACGGTCGGCTCCGGGAGGCGCTGCCGCATCTGCAGCGCACTGTCGATCTCCTGCCAGACTCCGCGGAAGCACACAGCGACCTTGGCGGCGCGCTCGCCGAGGCTGGACGGTTTGATGATGCGGCGATGCATCTGCGGCGCGCGCTGGAGCTGAAACCCGACTACGGCCCAGCGCGGGAGAACCTCGCGCGGCTGGCAAAGCGCTAGAAAACCTCCTCGCTGCTGTTCGGCCTGAGCGTTTTACCGTAACGGCACCGTTACAACCGACATCTCCGCGCATTCCGGTGCTATGGTGCGCTCGCTCGTACCACCACCCGGAATGGCGAACAGCCGCCAGGAGGACCGATGCTTTTGAGCTCCGCGGAATGTCGTCGAGCGGCCATCACGTCTCACCGGCTGAAGGTGGCGGCGCCGTACGTGGTGTGCGCGCTGCTGCTCGTTGCCACCACGTCCACTGCAGTGGTCGCTCAAGGCGTCACTGGAACTCTTTCTGGCACCGTCAAGGATCAGCAGGGGTCCGTCGTTCCAG
>JBKPNQ010000048.1:0-11657 GCA_046732715.1 Acidobacteriota bacterium
CGTCTTCTCCGTGTCTCTGCCTTTCCGTGTTGATCCTGTCCTGTGACCTCCGCGATCTCCGTATTCGACCACCGCCGGCTCCCGGCTCACTTCACATATCCCAAACTCCGGAGCCGATCGATCATCTCCTGATCGAGCGGCTGTCCCGAGCGAGCCTGACGTTGAGCCGCTGGCGGTCCGTAGGTCGCCACCCTGCGCACTGGATAGCGGCGCAGAAAGTCTGGATCAAAGCAAAGGGTCAGCGGAGCTCCGGCCAGTTCCCGGCTGAGTGGAATGCCAAGCACGTGGAGAATCGTCGGAGCGATGTCGACCGGCCGTCCGCGAAGCGAGACATTCGCCGCGATCGGTGATCCGTCTATGCCGAATACCGCAGTACCCGATGTGGCCACGCGGCCGGGTTCGGTGATCACCACGACGAGCTCGGAGTCGGCAGGTGCCAGGACGTTGGCCAGCAGTCGATCGAGAAAGACGAAGTAGTCGCGCAGAGCCCGAAGCCGCGTTGCGACGACGGATGGGGCGACCGCCGTATCGCCCGGACCGAGCAGCGTGGACTGCGCGATATCCAGCCCCGGCAGATACACCACCGACAGATCCGGCAGCGGCACCGAAACCTCACGCATCAACGCCAGTTGAATCGCGTCGAGCTCGCTCGAGCGTGCCAGCGCTGCGGCCACATCCGTCCCGCTCCAAAACAGATCACTCGACGCGGCGTGTGCGTCGGCGATCGCTTGCGCTCGGAGCGCGGGCCATCGTGGGCGCAGGCGCTCGTAGACGGACGCGGGGGCAATTTCGGCATCGAGCCCGCCGCCGTGTTCCAACCTCAGCGCCGCCCGATCGCTCAGGATGATCGCGCCATCGGCTGCGGAGGACGCCGGCCACGTGGCCCACCAATTCACAACCAGGGTGCGAAGGCCCGCGTCGGCTGCAACCTCCCAGATCGTTTTCACCCGGCGCTCATTTCCGCTCGCGACCGATGGACGCGTCAGCCGCAGCAGATCGGTCGCCGCACGGATCGTCGTGGCGATCTGCGAACCCTCATCGGCAGTCATCGCTCCCTGCAGCCCGACCACGCGCCGCGTTTCGAGCCCGCGGACACCGTGGACCTCGGGCGGTTCGCCCGTTGCGACGGTCGTCCACGCCCGCGCCGGATCGCGCGGGCTTGGCGAATCAGCGAGCTCGAGCGTGGCGCGCGTTCGCGCGAGCGCGCGCGCGAGGGCAGGAATCCGGCCGCTCGCCACCGCCTCATCGAGGACGCCCGGATCGACTCCGTCAATCGCAATCACTCGCACTCGGAAGCCGCTCGAAACGACAGCAAGGCGAGCGCGCTCCCTGGCGCCTCCTTCTCGCGGTGCGGTAATCACCAGGAGCACCGCGGCGCCGGTGAACGCAAGCGCCGCCGCCACAATCGTGGGCCGCCAGCCAGTTCGCGAGGACACGGAGGGCACGTCGGTCGACGGGTCCAATGGTGCCGCGTGCCCGTGACGGGCGATGGCCACCGCAAAGGCGGCTGAAGCACTAACGTGACCGAGGAGCAGACTGATCGCGACCGCAACCGCCAGGGCGAACGCCGTCCACGCTGGCGCGCTCCATCCGAAGCCCGCGTTTGCGCTGCGCCACCACAGGGTGAGATACCCCAGACAAACGACCGCGACCACGGCGGCGGCCACGCGTGAGAGAAGCCGGGCGCGACTGACGTCGCCGCCGCTCGCCAGTGCCGCAACGGTCAGGGCGATGGCGACCGTGACCACGAACACAGCTGCACCGAACAGCACGCCGAGATATGCCGCGACCACGGTGGCATCCCGTGAGCCCGTGATGAGACCCGGGAAGCGTCCATTCATGCCGACAGCCGCGGCGGGGCCGAGCAGAACGGCCGCAAGGGCACTCACACGCAGCGCGGCGAGGAGCGCGATGCTCGACGGACGACGGCGGTCCGTCGCCGGTCGCAGGACGAATCGATTGACGCCCGCGTCGAGATAGCCAAGCGCTCGCAGCTGCTGACGCAGTTCGTCTACGCGGATCTTTTCGGCGGGGTCCGGCACGCTCTAACGTTACCAGCTTCGGGCAGCGACGAAGGCCGAGAGCTCGCGCAGTCGATCGGCGCGCTTGCCAAACGGCTCGAGCGCGCGATCCGCGGTCTGGCAGAGTTCCGTCGCGAGTTGGCGCGCGCCCTCGACACCACTAAAGGACACGAACGTGGTTTTCTTGACATCCTCGCGGGCGGCCTTTCCGGTCTCGGCTGGATTGCCCTGCACGTCGAGAAGGTCGTCGATGATCTGAAATGCGAGCCCCAGGTTCTTCGCGTACGCGGCCAGCGATCGCACGGCATCCCCTGACGCTCCCGACACAATTGCGCCAGCGGTGGCCGCCGCGCTGAACAGCGCTCCCGTCTTGCCTCGATGAATCCGCTCGAGCGTTTCAAAAGTGATTTGCTGATCCGTCGCGAGCAGGTCGATGGCTTGTCCGCCAATGAGGCCGTCGAGGCCGACGGCATCCGAAAGAATCGATATCAGGCGCGCCGATACGTCCGGCTCGTAGGCCCGACCGAGCGTGCGGTAGGCGAGATTCAACAGGCCAAACGCCGCGAGTATCGCCACGGCCTCACCGAATTCGAGATGGTTCGCCTTCCGTCCGCGTCGAAGCGGCGCGTCGTCCATCGACGGCAGATCGTCGAGGATCAACGACGATGCGTGCACGAGTTCCATGACCGCGGCAGCCGGGACCGCGCGCGCGAGCGTACCGCCACAGAGTTCTGCCGCGAGCAGCGTCAGCACGGGACGGACGCGCTTGGACGGCGCAGCGACGGTATACGCCATTGATTTGGAGACGGCGTTGGCGTCGCCGCCGACCAGCCGATCGAGTTCTGCGTTGACCAGCGACTGATAGGCGGTGAAAAACGGCGGCGCCGCGATCATGATCGCGGTTTTTCAAACACCAGCAGGTACTGATACTTGAGGAAGGTTTCGCGCGACCGGAGCACCAGTCCCGCGGCCCGCACGTCGCGAATGACCGTGTCAGGATCGACGCGGTCTTCCATTTCAGGGCCAGGCCCGCCGCCGTCCTTGGTGAAATCGACAATGCCGATGAGGCCGGCCGGTTTCAGCTTGGCTGCCATGTTCCGAAGCAGCGAGACCGGATGCTCCATCTCGTGATACGCGTCACAAATCAGCACGGCGTCGACCGGCACCGGGATTTGTGGATCGGTGTCCTTGCCAAGGACCGTCGTCACGTTTTTCAACCCGAGACGATCGACGCGGATCTTGATCGCCTGAATCATCGGCCGTTGGATGTCCTCGGCGTAGACCATGCCGTTGGGACCGACCCGGCCCGCGAGTTTGATCGTGAACCAGCCGCTGCCGGCGCCGAGGTCAGCGACGACGCTTGCTTCGCCGATGCCCAGCGCGTCCATGATCTTGTCCGGGCGCTGCCACTCGTCGCGGTCCGGTTGCTCGAGCTCGCTGAGATCCTCCGGCCGGAACAGCCGCGTGTGTTGAGCGAGAGGGGCGGCGCTGGCTGCCGTCAGAACGAACAACGCGATCGCGAGAGTTGGAAGGTATTTGCTGCTCATTGTCTTTCTGACCCGGCACTCCAGGAGACGTCATTGCCTCGGCCGAAAGGACCTCTCCGAGCTGGCGATCGGAAAGCAGCTTTCGTTCGCGGACCAGATCGCGAATCGGCCGGCCGGACGTCACCGAGGCCTTGGCGATTTCGGCAGTCGCCGCATATCCAATATAAGGGCTGAGAGCGGTTGCCAGCGCCGTGCTTCGATCGAGCAGTTCGCGACACCGCTCCTCGTCGGCGCGAGTATCGGCAATGCAGCGGTCGACCAGCACCCGCATCGCGTTGGTGAGAATGCGCGTGGCATGAATGGCATTCCACGCGATGACCGGCATCATCACGTTCAGCTCGAGCTGTCCGCCGTCGGCAGCCGCAAGGATGGCGGCATCGCAGCCATACACCTGGAAGCACACCTGGTTGACCATCTCCGGCACCGAGGGATTCACCTTGCCCGGCATGATCGACGAGCCCGGCTGCACCGGCGGCAGTCGAATCTCGCCGAGTCCGGCGCGTGGCCCGCTGCTCAGAAGGCGGAGGTCAGACGCGATCTTGTTGACCTCGACCGCGAGCCGTCGAAGCGCTGCCGAGAACGCCAGGATGTCTCCCATGCTCTGGGTGACGCGGAAAAGATTGGCCGCGGGCCGCACCGCCTGCCCGGTGTATTCAGCCAGACGCGCGACGGCGCTCGTCGTGTAGTCGTTGCCGGCATTGAGGCCCGTACCGACCGCTGTGGCGCCAAGATTCAGCTCGAGGAGAGGCTTCGACGCGGTCACGAGTTCGGCCACGGCATGCTCGATGTTCGCCGCGTATCCGCCGAATTCCTGACCCAGCGTGATCGGTACCGCGTCCTGCAGGTGCGTGCGGCCGGTCTTCAACACGTGCGCAAATGCGCCGCTCTTGTCGGCCAGCCCCTGGGCGAGGTCCGTTGCCGCTTGCCGGAGCGGTGTCACCATTGCGAGAATCGCGAGCCGGGTTGCGGTCGGAAACACGTCGTTGGTGGACTGTCCCATGTTGACGTGATCGTTCGGATGAACCCGGGTGTAGCTGCCACGTGCTCCACCGAGCAGTTCGGCGGCGCGGTTGGCGAGGACCTCATTGGTGTTCATGTTGTGAGACGTGCCGGCGCCCGCCTGGTAGACGTCCACGACAAACTGATCGCGAAAGCGGCCACCGAGAACTTCGTCGGCGGCTTCGATGATCGCGCTGGCGACATCCGGGTTCAGTCGTCCGAGCGCCGCGTTCGCGTCCGCTGCAGCTTTCTTGATTTGAACGGTGGCGGTCACGAGCTCGGGCGGGGCGGTGAGGCCGCTGATGGGAAAATTCTCGACCGCGCGGCGAGTCTGGGCGCCGTAGTAGGCCTCGGCGGGCACGCGCACATCGCCGAGGGGATCCCGCTCGGTGCGGAACTTCATACCTCTCGCGGATTATACTGCTCTCCATGCTTCCAGCTTTCCTCGACAGCGTCGTCCAGCTGATCACCCGTACCTCGACGGATCTGCCGCCTGATGTGCGCGCCGCCATGGGAATGGCCGTGCGCACCGAGGCTCCGCAGACGCGAGCGGGTCAGGCGTTGACCATCATCGCGCAGAACATCGATCAGGCGGCGTCGTGCGAGGGACCCATCTGCCAGGACACCGGGATGCCGACCTTCGAAGTGCGGGTGCCCGTCGGCACGAATCAGATCTGGATGCGCGGCAAGATTCGCGAAGCGGTCGCCGAAGCGACGCGACTCGGCAAACTGCGTCCGAATTCCGTCGACTCCATCACCGGGGAAAACTCCGGGAACAATCTCGGACCGGGAACGCCCATCATTCACTTCGATCAGTGGGAACACCCCGATGTCGAGATCAAACTGATTCTGAAGGGTGGCGGCTGCGAAAACACGAACGCACAGTACGCGCTTCCGGCCGAGCTCGATCATCTGGGCCGTGCCGATCGCACGCTCGATGGCGTCCGCAAATGCATTCTTCACGCGGTCTGGAAAGCGCAGGGAAAGGGATGCAGTCCTGGAGCGGTTGGCGTGTGCGTCGGCGGCGATCGCACGTCCGGTTATCTGCACGCCAAGGAACAGCTGTTTCGAACGCTGGATGATACGAATCCCGATCCCCGCCTCGCAGAGATCGAAGCCGCCGTGATGGACGAAGCGAACAAGCTGTCCGTCGGGCCGATGGGCTTCAGCGGATCGACGTCGCTCATCGGCTGCAAAATTGGCGCGCTCAATCGTCTGCCCGCGAGTTTCTTCGTCTCCGTCGCGTACGACTGCTGGGCCTTCCGTCGCCTCGGAATCCGCGTCGACGCGACCACCGGAGCGATCCGCGAATGGCTCTATCGGGAAGGGACGACGCCGTCACAGCCGATGCTGTCGTCGGAGGCCGCCGCCGCGGGCTTCCAGCGAACCGGACGTGAAATCCGACTGCGAGCGCCAATCTCGGAAGCACAGATTCGTTCACTCAAGGTTGGAGACGTCGTCCTCGTCTCCGGTCAGGTCTTCACCGGTCGCGACGCCGTACACGCGCACCTGATGAAGCACGAGCCTCCGGTTGATCTCCGCGGCGGCGTGCTCTATCACTGCGGCCCGGTCGTACTCAAGGAAGCAGCCGGCTGGAAGGTTACCGCGGCGGGACCGACGACCAGCATTCGGGAAGAACCGTATCAGGCAGAGATCCTCAAGCGGTACGGTGTGCGCGCGGTGATCGGCAAGGGCGGAATGGGTGGCAAGACGCTCGCCGGTCTGAAAGAGTCCGGGGCGGTCTACCTGAACGCGATTGGCGGCGCTGCGCAGTTCTACGCGCGCTGCATCGAACGGGTCACCGGCGTGTCGTTGATGGAATTCGGGACGCCCGAAGCGATGTGGCACCTCGAGGTGCGCGACTTTCCTGCGATCGTCACGATGGACGCCCAGGGCAACAGCCTGCACAAGGAAGTTGAGGACGAGTCGGGAGCGGTGTTGGAGACGTTGCGACATTGACCCCGGGAACAGCAGCTAGATCATCGCATCGCCTCGTCAAACAACCCTTTGATCGCCTGCCCGGCGTGGTGGCGATCCTTGACGTGAATCCGAACGGTTCGGCGGTCGTGAGCATCGAGCGTTTCGACGTCGCCAAGCGCTTGCGCGCGCTTCAGCACCGAGAAGCTGTAGCCCGCCTCGGGAATCTCCGTCTTCGTTTCATCGTCTGCCGTGATCACAAACGCGAGCGCCGTGTTTGGTCCGCCCTTGTGGAATTGTCCGGTCGAGTGTAGATAGCGCGGACCGACACCGAACGTGCTGGCGACGCGGAATCGTGCGCGAATCGCAACCCTGACGTCGGCGACGGCCGATTGAACGTCGCTGTCAGCGGGCAAGTACGAAAGAAACGCGACGTAGTCGCCAGGGGCAAGGGAGCTGAGCGCGCTGCGGACAACGGCGGCCGCCGAGGTCCGTATGAACTTCCTGGTGTAGACCGCGACGGCGTCATTTTCCGCGGCCATGGAGGGCTCGGGCAGCTTGCCCTGCGCCGCGTACGCGGCAAGCAATGCCTTGGTCTTGTCTTTGGCCTCGGCGACATTTGGCTCATCGAATGGATTGATCCGGAGCACCGCGCCGGCGACTGCCGTCGCAAACTCCCAGCGAAAGAACTCAGAACCAAGGTCAGCGATGCGCGTCGTCAGCCGGAGGATGGGATGCCCGGCGGCGTCGACCACTCGCAGTCGCCGCGCCTCCGGCTCGTCGACGTCGGTGGCGATCGCCACAAACGCCCGGTCGTCGCCATACTCCTCGGCGGCGCCCAGGGATTCGTCGACGACCGGGAGGGCGCCGGTGCCGTGTTTCCCGGTGCTTTCAGCGATGAGTTGCTCGATCCACAGGCCAAGTGATGCGAGTCGAGGCGACAGTGCGACGGTGAGCTTGTTGCGGCCGTTCTGAACCGCGGCACCGATGAACGCGCCAAGCTCGAGGCCGGCATTCAGGTGGTCTTCCTGCCGGCATCCTTCCGCCATCGCCTTGCCCGCGGACGCGAGCTGCTTGACCGGGGCGCCGATCAGTCCTGCGGGAACGAGGCCGAACAGCGACAAGGCGGAGAAACGCCCGCCGATGTCGGCGGGATTCAGGAACACTTCGCGATAGCGTCGGGTCTCCGCGAGGGTTTGCAGCGCGGTGCCGGGATCGGTGATCGCGATGAAATGACGCCCCGCGTCCCTTCCAAGGGCGTCCTTCATGCGCCGCCAGAAGAAGCGCTCCATGGACGCGACCTCCACCGTGCCGCCGCTCTTGCTCGCGACGATGAACAGAGCTTCTTCGGGGTCGGAATTCGATGCCGCTTGTGTAATCGTTCGCTCGTCCGTCGTGTCGAGCACGGTCAGGCGCGGATAGCCCTCAGCCACCCCGAACACTGACGCGATAACCTCGGCACACAGGCTGCTGCCGCCCATCCCGAGGAGGTAGACGGCTCGAATCCCTTCTGACCTCACCGCATCGGCGAGCGTCACAATCCGATCGATCTCGCCGCCAAGCGTGGCGGCCACGTCGAGCCAGCCAAGCCGTGACGCGATGGACTTCGCGTCGGCAGTTCCTGCCGTTGCGTTCCACGCGCTGATATCCCGGTCCCAGATCCGGCGGACGACGTGATCGTGGAGAAGCAAGTCGGCGGCGCGGGCACCAGCGGGATAGTGAATGGTCGTCATGGGTGTGAGGGGAAAAGGCTGAGCCGGGCTGCCCGGTCGTACCGCCGGGCCACCACATACCTCAGTATGGTTCGGCAGTCCGGCCGGAGACAAGTGCGGCCGTAACGGCGTCTAACTACTTGGGCGCTGTGAGTTTAGGGGTGGCGGTGACGTCGGGCGTCGGGCCAATCCATTGAAGCAGACAGCCGTCCGCCGTTATAATTGAAAGTCAGAGGTTTGGGGAGAATCCAACACATGATCAATGTCACTCCGGCCGCAGCTTCGAAGATTACCGAGTTGCTGACCGAGGAAAATAAGCTCGACGCCGGCCTGCGCGTCTTCGTCCAGGGCGGAGGCTGTTCCGGTTTCCAGTACGGCTTGATGATCGATGAAGGCGAGGGAGACGTGTCGACCGATGCGGTCATCGAGTCCAACGGCGTGAAGCTGCTGGTCGATCCCATCAGCGCGCGGTATCTCCGCGGTGCCGAAGTCGATTTCGTCGACAACGTCACCGGTGGCGGGTTCACCATCAAGAATCCGAACGCCAAGTCGACCTGCGGCTGCGGTTCTTCCTTCAGCGTCTAGAGAAAGTCAGGAAGGCGGTGAACGGTTCGCGAACCATGGAACCTGCCGCCTACCTCGACAGCCTTCGGCCCGCCGGCAGCAAGCGTTCCAGCAAACGCGATCTCATCGTCAATGTCTTCCTGCGGCAGGAAGGTCATATCACTGCGGATGATCTCTTCGATCTGATTCGGCGGGAAGAATCATCCACAGCCGATTCGGGCGCGGCCTCGTCACGGATGAGCCGCGCGACGGTCTACCGCACGCTGCAGTGGATGGTCGATGCCGGCATCGCGCGCAAGGTCGATTTCGGCGAGGGCCGGTTTCGCTTTGAGCATTCGTATCGGCACCCGCGCCACTTTCATCTGATCTGCAAGACCTGCAATCGCTCGTTCGAGTTTCTCAGCTCCGACATCGAATCGCTGCTCGAGGAAGTGGCAGCGGCGCGGAACTTCACGGCGCGCCAGAGCGTGCTGCAGATTCACGGCACCTGCGAGTCGTGCCGCACCGGACGGACCTCGACCGTCGAGGGAGGAGTGACCGAGCTGGTGTTTGCACGCGACGCACTTCGGATTGCGATTGCGACCGAGCGCAGCGGTCTGGAGTTTTATTCGCGCGCGGCCGCGATCTCACGCGACGCTCGCGGACGCCGCGTCTTTGAAAAGCTGGCCGCCGAGGAACAGGAACATCTCGCCACGCTGGAGAAGCGCTACCGCGAACTGCTCCAGCAGGATCCGCAGCTCGAATCGCGGCCGACGTTCCTCTTTTTCAAGGGCGCCGCCAATGGGCTCTTCTCCGCCGCGGCCGATCGCCTCGCCAACGGCGTCGACGATCGGCAGGCGCTGATGATCGGCATCAAGTGCGAGCGCGGTTCCTATCGCTTCTTCAAGCGGTACGGAGAGAAGTTCGAGGACTCGGAAGGCAAGAAGATCTTTCTCGATTTTGCCGACGAGGAACGCGCACATCTCGAGCTTCTGATCCGCGAATATCGCTCGCTCGTCGAGCGCCAGCGGCGGCGTCCACCGGCCCGCGGTCCCAAGCGTCGCGCGCGCCGGATGCCGGCTGCCCTGTCTTGATCGATCTTCATCTCCATACGACCGCGTCCGACGGGCTGCTGCCGCCGGCTGCGCTGGTGGCGCGGGCGTCGCAGGCCGGGCTGCGCACCATCAGCATCACGGATCACGATACGTGCGCGGGTCTGGCGGAGGCTGACACCGCCGCGCATCACCACGGCATCCGCCTGGTCCCCGGCGTCGAGATCACGGCGATCGAAGACTGCCGCGACGTTCACATGCTGGCGTACTTTGTCGATCCATTGAACCCGCCACTGGTCGAGTTTCTCGACTCGCAACGGAAGAATCGCGAGCGCCGCGCCGCTGAGATCGGCGAGCGTCTCGCGTCGCTCGGCCTGGCGATCGACGTTGCTCCACTCCTGGCGGCGACGAGAGCCACCGCCGGCCGCAGCATCGGCAGGCCGCAAATCGCCGACGCGCTCGTCAGCACGGGTCATGCTGCCGATAGAGACGACGCGTTCGCGCGGCTGTTGGGCGCCGGCCGGCCGGCGTACGTGCCGCGCCGTGGACCACGACCGGAAGATGTGATCGCCGTCGTCTGCAAGGCCGGAGGCATTGTCTCGATGGCCCATCCAGGCCTGACCGCGATGGATCACCTCATCCCGCGTCTCGCGGCGGCTGGTCTTCAGGCACTGGAGGCGCGCCACAGCGATCACGATCCCGATACGGAGCAGCGCTATCGCGAGCTGGCAGCTCAGGAGGGACTGGCCGTCTCCGCTGGATCCGACTTCCACGGCGACGTCGGTCACCGTGCCAGCACCCTCGGCCGCGTGACCCTGTCGGCGGCGGAGTTTGCGGCGCTCGAGGCGCGTCGACCATGACCGCCGAGCCGATCATCGAGATGCACGCGGTGGTGAAGAACTACAACGCGCTTCGCCCGTTGCGCATCGCCGATCTGTCGATTGCATCGGCGGCGCGGGTCGCGATCTCCGGCATCGATGCGCCGGGGGCGGAAGTAATGCTGAACCTCATCACCGGTGCGTCGCTGCCGGATGACGGGGAGGTCCGGGTGTTCGGTCGCAGCACGGCCGCGGTTTCTGATGGCGACGAGTGGCTCGCCTCGCTGGATCGATTCGGAATCGTCAGCGAACGAGCGGTGCTGCTCGAAGGCGCGACGTTGACTCAGAATCTCGCGCTGCCGTTCGCGCTCGAGATCGATCCGGTGCCGGCGGCAACGATCGCACGGGTGGAATCGCTCGCGGACGAATGCGGGATTGCTCGCGAGTGCCTGCTGCATCGGGCCGGCGATGTGCCGCCCGCCGTTCGAAGCCGCCTGCATCTGGCGAGGGCTATCGCGCTCGACCCGAGACTATTGTTGATGGAACATCCGACCGCCGCGCTCAGCGAGAGCGATCGGCGCGCGTTTGGCTCGATCGTCGCCCGGGTCTGCGAGGCGCGAGCGTTGACGATGCTGGTCGTGACCCAGGATCTGACGTTTGCATCGGCTGCGGCGCAGGAGACGTTGTCGCTTCAGGCGGCCAGCGGGCGACTCACCGCGGTCCGGCGCTCATGGTGGCGGGGTTAATGACGCCGAGGGGCTTCGCCGCTCGGCGCGCCTCCGCTGGAAGCTTCGGCGATGTCCGCCGGAGCCTTGGCGGAGGCGGGCCGTTCGCGTCGCTCGCGTCGCTGCGCTCGCTCGCGTCTGCTTGCGCAGAGCTTTGCCCCGCCGTCGCACCGGTCGATCTGACGGTACAAAACGCGGGCGTGCGAACGGCAAACTGCGAACCACGAATACGTCTCACTGTTTGTTGATGACCCCGCACGCGATCCTCGGTCCACCGCTGACGCCAGACTTGGGTTCGCCCGTGATGCCCTGGTCGGGGTTGC
>JBKPNQ010000049.1:0-45692 GCA_046732715.1 Acidobacteriota bacterium
CGATCGCGATGGCGGCGATCCTCCTCCTCGTCGTCGCGATCGCCGCCGCGTGGGTGCCGGCGAGGCGCGCGACGACGGTCGATCCGATGACCGCGCTTCGCGGCGAATGACCGGGGGCGGAGGCGGCGCTCACCGCGCGTCGCCGGGCTCGATGCCGCACGCTTCTTCCTGACCGCCTCGAGCTGGCATCTTCTCAGTGGGGGACGTGCGCAGCGGCAACTCAAGCTGTCGCATCCGCGGTCGGCGACGGATCAATCGCGGTCGCGTGTGTTCATCAGGTCCTGCGGCAATAGTGGCGCTGATGGCGCGACGGTCACGCGCAAGTTGAGACTTCCCTGTGAATGACCACCACCTCGAGTTTCAGACGAATCTAGGCGAGCTCTCCGAGCACCGTCGGGATGAGCTCCGATACGGTCGGATGGATGTGCATCGCGCGCTGAAGGACTGAATAGGGCGCTTTCGCGTACATTGCGTCCAGGACGCAGTGAATCACTTCGTCACCGCCGGTTCCGAACACCGCAGCGCCGAGGATCTCCTGCGATTGTCCGTCAACGACGATCTTCATCATGCCGTTGGTCTCGCCTTTTTCGATCGCGCGGGCGATGCGGCTCATCGGTCGTTTTCCAACCCGCACCGAGTGGCCGCGGGTTCGCGCCTCGGCTTCCGTCATTCCCGCGCGGCCAAGCGGCGGGTCGATGTAGAGCGCATACGCGGAAATTCGGTCCGATACGCTGCGACTGTTGCCGTCGAGCAGATTGGACGCGACGATCTCGAAGTCGTTGTAGGCAGTATGCGTGAACGCGCCCTTACCGTTGCAGTCGCCCAGCGCCCAAATACCCGGAACGTTGGTTTCCAACCGATCGTTTACGGTGATGTAGCCGCGCTCATCGCATGCGACGCCGGCCGCGACGAGGCCCAGATCGTCCGTATTCGGCCGCCGACCGACCGCGAGCAGCAGATGCGTTCCCTCAATCGACGGGCTGCCGTCGGCGCAGTCGAGATGCGCGATGACGGTACCGGCGCCCGTACCCAGTCGAATGCAACGAGCATTGAGGCGAAGGTTGATCCCTTCGCCGGTCAAGACTGCTTCAATCGCTGACGAGATGTCGACATCCTCACGCTGTACGAGGTGCGGTGCCATCTCGATGATCGTCACCTCGGAGCCGAATCGCCGAAACATCTGTCCGAATTCCAATCCGACATAACTGCCGCCGACGACCACCAGGTGTGGCGGTACCGTGGCCAGATTCATCATCGAGCTGTTCGTGAGAAAGGGAACCTCGTTCACCCCTGGCATCGGCGGCACGGCTGCCCGTCCGCCGACGTTGATGAAGATTCGGTCTGCGGTGATGAGTTGATCGCCGATCGCGACCTCGCGGGCGCTCCTGAACCTGGCGTGTCCTGTGTAGACCTGACAACGAGGTAGGCCGCGTACGAATTTTTCGAGCCCGACGCGCGATCGTGCCGCAATGTCGTCCTTCCGTGCCTTGACGCGCTCCATGTCGACGCGAACGTTGTCGTCGATGGCGACGCCGAAGTCGCGGGCGCGGCGGGCGAGATGTGCGGCGTACGCGCTGGCCACCATCGCCTTGGTTGGCGTGCACCCGGTGTTGACGCAGGTGCCGCCAAAGAGATGGCGTTCGATGACGGCGACTGACATGCCGGCGTTTGACAGCCGGCCGGCCAGGGATGGTCCAGCCTGACCGGTGCCGATGATGATGGCGTCGTAGCTCTGAGTCATCGAAAGCCGCTCCCAGTTTCCAGTTTCCAGTGTCCAGTGTCCAACTATCGATGGTCGTGCTTTCGCCAGCGCCAGACAAGTGCCGAGAAGCTCAAGGCGAGCAGGAGCGACGCAGCGACAACCAGCGTCACACGATAGTGCATGCCGCCGATGATCAGGAGCATCGGCAAGGGCAGCTTCGGAGGGCTTACGTGCGTCAGCCACACGATGGCGTCAACGTTCTGAATCAAAGAGAGGTCCCGCCGGCGTGATTCGATCCATACGCTCTGGTTCCCGGCAAACGCCTCCTCCTTCTGAAGTGCCGGGTCGCGAAGGTCGAGAAAGAAGGGGGTCGAAGACAATGCCTGCATCGTCTTCGAGAATTGATCTGAACCGGGTCGCACCCAACCAAAACCAATGTCGTCGTCCGATCCTCGGCTCGGAAAGATGACGATCGCGCTTCCCCGTTCGGCAAGAGGCACGATCGTGTAGAGATGCCTGCCCATTTTTTGCCGAAGCAGCTGGCCAACCGACGGCCCTGCAACAGGGTCGTCATACGCGAGGTGGCTCCAGTGTGCCCAGAGCATCAGCTTCTTATCAGTGGACATGTTCTGCAGCAGCTCCGCGAAGGCCGCGCCCTCGCGGTCGCGAAGTGTCTTGTAACTGGCGGAAACGGCCGAGGCCCGGCCGCTGCACAGACTGAGGGTGCCGCGAAGATTCGCTGGAACGAGCCAAAGAGACTCGGCGTGCATGGGGATACCAGGAAAACGAGTCGCGACCGCGGGGCCCGCCGTTGCGATCCACAACTCGAGTTGTTCGATCGCCCGCCTGACAGTTGGAATATTCGTGAATGTGAAGCCGGTGCACCCAGCCGTCAGCGGGCGAAGATCACCCAACCACGTGTCCAGCACGAGGCTCGCCGGCGGTGGCGAGTAGGTCCCGAGGCGATGCGCAAGCAGTCGAAAGGCCTCGACGCCGTACGTGCCTTTGCCCGTACCGGGCTGCACGTCATAGGCGGTGATGTACAAAGGAGTCGGCGTGGCCCAGCTCGCGGCCTCGTACTGGAACAGGTGACGAATCTCAGGGGTATTCCAGAGGGGAAACAGCGCCAGCTGCGCGTCCGCTGCATCCCGTTCTGATTTCGTCGACGCGAGGAAGCGATCCTGCGCGGCCCATGCGTCGACTCCGGACCCCTCCATCGCCAGCACATGAAAGCCCATTTGCTCGTTGAGGAACTTGATGACTCCAAGACGCACAACTGGAAACTCATGCGTCATGTGAATCGGCTCGGGAAGGGCGACGATGTCAACGTCCTGAAGCGTGAGCGGCAGGAACTGCCATTGGGCTGCCGAACTGAAATCGTTTGCGTCGAGATTGTGAAGTTTCAGGTTTGCAGACGCTTGCCCACCGACTGCGCTGACGATCACTGCTAACAGTACAAGCGTTGAAGCGATGGCCGAACGCATCAAATCATCAACGAGGGAGGCGCCAGCCGACGGCGAGCGCACCGATGACGAACGGCAGGGACGAGACCGCAAAGGCGAATGGTGTGTGGCGCAAAGCGTCCAGACACGCGGTCAGCGTGCCGTGATCGAGATAACTTCCGGCAATCACAGGCGCTGGCGAGCAGATCAAGCCTGCGATCGCCAGCAGACGCGGTCGCGCGATGAACGCGCGCACGACGAGCAACAACGGGAGCAGCGTCAGGCCGAAGAGCGCAGCGAATAGCGTCACATAAAACGGGGTCATCGCGAGGCCGATTGACAGATGCTCGCCGTACGGCCGGCGCGCGACGAGCAACGCCACGGTCGCGATGCTGCCCCCGAGCGCTATGGCGGTGAGCGCGCGTTTCGGAAATGTCTCTCGACCTGGCCCGACAACGATCGCCGCGGCCGCCGCCATCGGCGTGAACACCAGGAGCATCGCGAGAGCGCGCATCACGCGCATCCAGACGGGCTGCGCACCATCCAGGGCCAGCCCACTTGCGAACGCCGGCGTGAGCGTCGCCACCAGTAGCGCACCGACGAAGAGCCGCCGTGATGATGTCGTGCCGAGCATCCGCAGGACGAGTGGTGTCAGCATGACGGGGGCGAGGAGAGCGCTGTTGAGCAGGCGACCGTCCACATGCGCACGCGCAGCGGTGACGAGCACGGTTCCGACCGCACAGAGCGCGGAGAGTGCGAGCGCCGTACGAATGGCGCCGCCAGGCTCGATCGAGAAGACGAGCGCGCGAAGGACCGCAACGTACCCACGAAGGATGACCTGTTTCCGTTCGACCGATGTCGGCGCGCGATCGGCTTCGAACTGGAGATCGGCGATGGTCGGCTCAACCACGTCGCGGACAACTGCGGCGGGCGCCCAATGCAGGAGCAGCCTGTGCAGCCGCGCGCCGGGGAGCGGTGGAGTCATGATCAGTGCTCCGGCGCGAGGGTCCGCAACAACGTCGCCCACGCGCGCAATGCCCGTTTGCCGAGCGGTGTCACGCGATAAATCCGTCGCGGCAGCCCGATCGCGCCCGCCGCCTGCGGCTCTCGGTCGGACGTGATGAACCCTTTTCGCTCCATCCGACCGAGGGTCACGTAGACGGTCCCTCGCTTGAGTGCGCCGTCAGCCTTGGCCACGAGGTTGAGGCCGAAATCTGGACCGTCGAGCAACAGCTCCAGCACGAGGCGTTCAGTTGGCGGCAGCGTCGGCAGTGGCACTCGGAAGTCTTATATAATGTAAGACCGATAAATGCAATAAAAAATACGGATTGCGCGTCCAAGATGTTCACCATCTGGATGCGTGCCTTGTCTCGCCGTCCAACGTCGGTCGGTGCCGTTCAGGCGTCCAGCTCAGAGCTGGCGTGCGGTTTGCGATCCATTCGCCGCGATGAAGAACGCGTCCACTGCCCGTACGGACCAGCCGGAGGAGAGGCAACGATGGCAAAAGCGACCGCGGCAAAGCGCAAGTTGATCAATACCGGTACCGACAAGCGATACGTCCGTCGCGACCAATCAGGAAGATTCAAGGAATCGGACGACGTCAGCCGCTCGCTTGTGCAGGATCGACGGCGTAAAGCAAAGGCGAGGGCGAAACCAGGTCAGCGCGATAGGGGCGACAAGTAATGGCCGTGACTCACGAACAGCAACACCCTCCCGGACGCTTACCCAGTTCACTGCACTGATCTGATCCTCATGCGCCAGGATCGGCGGAGTGACTTCAAGCAGTTTTCGGAACGGAAGACACGCGAGGCGGCCAGCGCGCCTATCGAGACGCTTTCAACGATCTTCGACCGCACCGGAAACGAATCGGTCAGAGGCGTTGGGAATGACTGGAGCCGAATGCACTATGGCGGCAACTTCTGGCTCTTTGAGAGGTCGACTGTGGCCGCAACAAATTTGTCGCTGGTGTTCGTGCAGTCGAAGGACGGCAACACCGGCGGCGATCCAGCCGCTTTCGGAGGTGGCGCGACCGACACGCATCTGATTTACGAGGGGCTGTCGCGGGTGGCGGCAGATGGCGTCTTGGCGGGTGGCCGCAGCGTCGGCAGCGAGACGCTGTTCTCGGTGTGGCATCCGGAACTGGTCGCGCTGCGCGCATCGCTGAACCTGCCGCGTCATCCGGCGCAGATCGTCGTCTCGAAATTGGGGCAGTTCGATTTCGACGCGCTGTTGTTCAGTGTCCCTGAGGTCCCGGTGTTTGTGATTGCGGCGACAGAGTACATGGCAGGCCACGCGTCGACCTTGCAGGCGCGCCCGTGGATCCGGCATCTGCCGCTCGTCGGCGACGATCTGCGGTTGCCGATTGACCGACTGCGGGAGGAGGGCATTCGACGGGTATCCGCGATCGGCGGCCGCTTCACCGCGACGCGCCTCGTTGACGCGGGCTTGTGTCAAGACCTCTATCTGACGACCACGTCGAAATCCGGGGGCGAACCCGGTACCCCTTGGTACTCTGGAACCAGCCTGCCGCCAACAAGAGCGATCGCGAAGAAGGAATGGTTCGACGAAGACTCCCGAATTGTCTTCGAGCACATTCTGATCGGCCGGTGACCGGCGCGGATAGGCGGACATTTGCGATGGACAAGCCAAAGATCCTGACCGCGAAAGAGCTGCGCGCCATCATGCCACGTCTGGCTGGATGGAAACTCGCTCGAAACAAACTCACGAGAACGCTCGAGTTTCAGGACTTCGTTCAGTCGCTGAGCTTTGTCAATAGTCTCGTCGCCTATTTCGAGACCGTCGATCATCACCCGGATGTGCACATCGCCTACGGAGAAGTCACCTTCGAGTTGACGCGATACGATGTGGGTGGAAGAGTGACCGACCGGGACGTGGAAGTCGCCAAGAAGATCTCCTCTACCTATCGGGCACGGTCATGACGGCCATCCGCTGATGATTCATTCATTGGAGAAGACTCAATGCAGAAGCGCACGTTGGGCAAGAGCGGCCTCGAGGTATCGGCAATCGGGTTCGGCTGCATGGGCATCAGCTTCGGCTACGGTCCCGCCGCGAGCCGGGAAGACGGGATCGCGATCGTCCGTGCGGCGTTTGACGGCGGCGTCACGTTCTTTGACACGGCCGAAGCGTACGGACCATTCACGAACGAAGAAGTCGTCGGTGAAGCACTGGGATCGGTGCGCGATCAGGTGGTGATTGCGACCAAGTTCGGCTTCAAGTTCGAGAACGGCAAACAGGCAGGCCTGGACAGCCGTCCGTCTCACATTCGTGACGTGGCGGAGGCATCGCTGAAGCGTTTGAAGACCGACAGAATCGATCTCCTCTACCAGCATCGGGTCGATCTCGACGTCCCGATTGAGGACGTTGCGGGTGCAGTTAAGGAACTGATTCACGAAGGCAAGGTCAAGCACTTCGGGTTGTCCGAGGCCGGTGCGCAGACTATCCGTCGTGCGCATGCCGTCCAGCCGGTTGCTGCGCTGCAGAGCGAGTACTCGCTGTGGTTTCGAGAGCCGGAGCGAGAAATCCTGCCAACGCTCGAGGAATTGGGCATCGGGTTCGTGCCATTCAGCCCGCTCGGCAAGGGTTTTCTCACCGGCAAGATCGACGACAAGACGACGTTCACGGCGACCGATTTCCGCAACGTCGTCCCGCGCTTCACGGAGGAAAACCGGAAGGCAAACCTCGCCTTCGTCGAGTGGCTGAAGACTTTTGCCCAACGCAAGAAGGCGACGCCTGCCCAGATCGCCCTGGCATGGCTGCTGGCGCAGAAGCCGTGGATCGCGCCGATTCCGGGAACCACCAAGCGCGATCGGCTCCAGGAAAACCTCGGCGCGGCGCAGGTTCAGCTCACCGCCGACGAACTGCGCGAGATCGATCGTGCGGCGGCACAGATCGAAGTGCATGGCGCGCGCTATCCCGAGCATCTTCAGAAGTTGGTCGGCAGGTAAGAAGACCAATGGCAGCGAAGGTCGCGCGGGCGGCCGGCACGGTGCAGTCTCCGACCGTTGGCGGCGTTCGCATTTCGCATCCCGACCGCGTGATTTACCCCGAGCTTGGCATCTCGAAAATTCAGTTTGCCCGGTATTTCGAGCGGATCGGCGAGTGGATCCTGCCGCACGTCGTTGGCCGGCCGTTGACGCTCGTGCATTGTCCGAACGGCCTCGCCTCGCCGTGCCATTACCTGAAGCACGCGAAGGCATGGGGACCGAACCTGTTGCGCCGGGTGCGCATTCAGGAGAAGACGAAGATCGGCGAATACCTGGTGGCGGACTCGATCGACGCGGTCATCTCGCTGGCGCAGATGGGGATCGTCGAGATTCACACGTGGAACTCGACGGCCGACGACGTCGAGCGGCCGAACCGTCTGGTCTGGGATCTCGATCCGGGTCCGGACGTGACGTGGAAGCAGGTGGGCATCGCCGCGAGGCTGGTCCGCGATGTGCTCGCAACGCTTGGCCTCACCTCGTGGGTGAAGACGACCGGTGGGCTAGGCCTGCACGTGGTCGTCCCTCTTGTCCCCCGCCGAACAGTGGCGGCCGGCCTCGAGTTCTCTCGGGCCGTCGCCGAAGCCATCGAACGCACGAATCCGCGCGCGTATACCACGAAGTTCCCCAAGGCGGGTCGCGAGCGCAAGATTCTGATCGATTACCTGCGAAACAACCGGACCAACACGTCCGTGTGTGCGTTCTCTCCTCGTGCACGGCCAGACGCGACGGTGTCCATGCCGCTTGATTGGAGCGAATTACGGCAGCCGCCGGAACGCTGGACCTTGGTCACGGCGCCGCGGCGACTCACCCGACTGACGCGCGACCCGTGGGAACGATACTGGACGAGCGCTCAGGAGATTTCAGACGCGTCATTTGCGGCGATCAACGAGGACCCTCGCACCGCCCGATCGACCGATGCTACGGCAAGGCAAGGCTAGCCGAGAGAAAAGGCGGGCGGCCGCGTAGCGGAGTGATGACGACCGGTTTCGATACGTGACACCGGTGTATCCATACACCCGAGGTTCGAATCACCCCGGTCGTCGAAGTCAGATGTGTGGCGAATCTGTCCCGGTATGAACGTAGCGGCCATCCTGGGTCCGCTTGAGAAAGTGAGCATCCTCGAGTGCGGAAATCACTGATTCGCACAACGATGGCTCGACGCCCGCGAGACGCGATGCCTGTCCCACAGACAACTGAGTGCCCGGAATCTGCTCAAAGAGGGTCTTCAACCGACCGACGGCTTCCAGAATCCTTTCTGGCATAACGTCTTTCCGGTGATCGCAGCCGCAAAGGACGTACCTGTCAGCCTGGCAAATCTCTCAGGTCGTTAACCGAGCACCTCAATCGAGGGTGTTCCGGATCGCTGATATCGATCTGATCCCAACGTGCCACTTTGCCCCGGCCCGTCATGCCAAAGAGTGCTTTCACGCCGACGTTCAGACGTTCAAGCAGTCCCGCTGATCCAATCACGACTTCCACGATGTAGAAGTAGTCGCCCCGCTGCTCGGACCGAAACTCCTCGAGACGGCCGACCGTGCGGTTGTTGCCGGCCACCACGGTGCGACCGAGCAGTTGATCGAGATACACCTCGTCGTTCATTGACGCGTTCCAGGGATCCGTTTGACCAGCGTACGCAGTTTGCGCTCCAGGCCCGCGACTGGCGTCTCGCCGAATGCCAGGTCCACCTTCACCGTATCAGTGACGCCCAGAATCTGGCTGACATGAACTCTCAGCGGCTGCCCCTGCTCGATGCCCAGGCCGTCCAAGAGGCCCCTGATCCACGCGCCGAATGTGCGGCCGAGACGCGCGGCGAGCGCTGACGCGCCAACTTCGACCGCAACGACGCGCGCCGGCGACTCGTGGCCACGCTCGATGACAACCCGATCGACACGTCCCATCTCACGCCCGTTTCTATCGACGACGGATTTATCCAGAAGATCGCGCACGAGATGCACGGCTATCCCCCCAGAATCTCCAATGGGATGACGACGAGCGCCATCAGGGAACCCAGCACCGTCAATAGGGCCAGGACTGCGTTGCCGACCGCTGTGTTCGTCTGCTTCTTCACGAACTTTGTGTCGTTCATCAGAACGAGAAACGGCAAGACCATCAGCGGCATCACCACAACCGTCAGGGCGACCGAAATCATCGTCAGGCGCAGCGGATCGAAGCCGAGAAGGGCGCTCGCCGTGCCGACGACCAGAACGAGGGTGAATGCACAGGAGAACCGCGCGTTCTCGGCCCGTGATCGGTTCGCGCTCCATGACCAGCCGAACACCTGCGACAGCACGTAGCCCATGTTGAGGGAAATCTCGAGGGCCGCGCCAATGCACCCGACCGCGAGCGACACCGCGAACAGCGCGACCGCCCAACGCCCGAATGTCGGCACGAACATCAGTGCTGCCTGTTCGTACGAATCGACCCTGATCTGCAATGGCTGAATCACCATCGCGCTCGTCACGAGCACGCCCATCGATACGAGAGAGCCGAACATATTCCCGCCGTACGCCGTCGCGGTGTTGACCCACAGCTCGTCTTCCGAAACGCCCTCCTCAATCGTGCCGGAGGAATAGAAGTTCAGCAGGTAGGGGCTTACCGTCGCGCCGACGATGCTGATGGCGAGAAAGGCATAGCGCACGCCGTCGTGCGAGGGTAGTGAAGGAATGAAGCTGCGCGCGACGTCGCCGCCGTCAGGCCCCAGCCGCCAGGCGGCGAGGACGAACGACAGTGTCACCAGCCCCAGCAAGCCAATGCCGTACTCGACGATGCTGAAGTTGCTGAACCACAAGATCATCCACACCAGCAGCGCAACCGGCAGCACCCACCATTGAAAACCAATTCCCGTCAGCAGCTTGACGGCAATGGCGGCGCCACCCAGTTCCGCCGTCAGCAGCAGCACATCAAGGACGAGTTCCGCGCCGAGCGGCACGACATGAAAGTGGATCCCGAATCGCTCGCGAACGGCTGCGGCAATCGTGCGTTTGCTCATCACCGCGAGCCGCCCCGACATTTCAGTCAACAGTGCCAGCATTCCGGCTGCGACGGCGACCGCCCAGAGCAGCTGAAAACCAAACTCCGCGCCGGCTTGAGCCGATGTCGAGATCGATCCAACCTCGACGAAGCCACCAATACTCGTGACGATTCCAAGAAGGAGATCGACGAGGGCGCTCACGGCCGGTTCCGCTCCCGAGCGAGCGGCAGTGCCTCGAGATGATTCCGTGCCGCGGCGGCATCAGAGTCGCCCACGTCCCTGATCAACTGCGCGACCAGGCGCGCCAATTCGTCGGCCCGATCCGCAAGGCGTGCCCCACGCGGATCGGTCAACGTTTCCGGTCGGCTCGCGAGTGCGGTGCGCTCCTGCTCGATCAGAACGAACGTCTGTTCCAGCGCCGTCGCTGTATAGGTACCGGACACGTGTCCAGCCAGCCAAGCGTCGCCAATGGCTTGCGCGGTTGAGTTTAACGACTGAAAGGCTTTCTGATGCTGCTGGATTCGGCCGTCCAGACCCCTGCATGCCGCGCCGCTCAGCGCTACCGCAAGGTATAGCGTGGTAATTCCAATCGCCTTCATCGTCGCTTCAGCGGTTCATCGCATCCTGCGCCTCTCTGCACCCCGCAAGTCTGAGGCCGTCATCTCTCACCCGCGAACTCGCCCATGCCTATCGTCCGTCGCGAAAACTGCGGGCGGTTGAGGTCGTGGGTACCCAAGATACTTCCCGACTGGGCAGGCATGTCGAGCGGCACAACCGGCGCGTCTCAGTAGCTCGCCGCCTTGGCTTCATCCCCGAGCTTCTTGCCATTTCGCCAGGTATTGGCGCACAGCGGGTGCGCGAATGGTGACGCGCCATCGGCTGAGGTGTAAACGATGTCGTCGGCGAATTCCCCCTTCTCGGGATCGAGCTGTGCCAGGTGACGAATGCGTTTCGCGATTTCGTGATCGGCACAGGCGGTGTCGCCGCTGACGCCGAGCCCGCCGACACGCGTCTTTCCCTTGTAGAGCGGCACGCCGCCGCCAAACGCAATCGATCCCCCGCAGATCTTCCCCTTCGTCGCGTTCATGTCATTGGGGGCGGCGAGGCAGTCGACACGGAATGGATTCGGTTCGGCGACGCCCCACAGTGAATGTCCGGGCTGCGTCAGCGTGTAGAGCCGAGCGGTGGAGAGCGGCGAATCGTCGGTACTGTAGGCGTTAGCGGTGTAGGCCTTCGCTTTGGAGATGGCCTGACTTCCCGGCCAGGCGCTGGCTGGATCGTCGGTTGCGACCGCGGTCGCGCAAATCTCCCCCTGGCGGTTGACGATCGTTCCCCACTCCATCTTGCCCGAGAAGAGGCCGCCGGCTTCGCCCTCGGTGCCCGGCGCCGCGCGCAGCCACTTCTTCAAATCGTCGGCAGAGGGAAGATCACCGCATTTCGCCTGTGCAGCACCCGACTGCGGCGGCCGGTTCAGATCGGACGCCGCGCCCGCTTGCGTTTCAGCTCGACTGGCCGCTGTTTTCGAGCAACCCCCAACCGTCAGAAGCACGAGTGCGGCGATCGCAAATGACACAGTGCTGCGCGACATGAGTCATGTCCTCTATTCAGTCGGAGGAGCCTGCGGCTCGTTCCGAGTGCGAAGTGATTTGATGTAGGTGACGAGCTTCCACGTCTGGTCCGCGGTCAGGCGCGCCTGCCACGACGGCATGCCATGCGCCCGTCCTTCCGCGATCGAGCTGAACACTTGAGCGTCGCTGTTCCCGTACATCCAATCGACGTCTCGCAGGCTCGGGCCCATCCCGCCGCCGGCGCGTCCGCCGTGACATCCGGAACAATTGAATCGGACGAACAACTGCCGTCCTTCGCCCATGGCTGTCCGATCGTCCGCGTACGGGTTTGCGGGTGAAGTGGACGAGGTCGGTGGACCAGGAACGGGGCCGACGGCCGTGACGATTGGTGGAGGGGCAGCGGTCGAGCCGCCGTGCGGAGGCGACTCGCCGCAGGCTGCAAGGATGAGACAGAACCCGATCGCCGCAGCGGTTTTGACGATCATTGCAGTGGCACCCCATAGGAACGCAGAATCTGCCGGATGTCATCGCCGCGCCGCTGAATGATCGTGTCGAGCGCGGCGCGGAGCGCCACGTCGTCGCGACGGACACCCATCGCGATGTCAAAGGTGAACCGCGATGGCGATCCGTTGGGCGACATGGCGACGGGCCTGACATCGATCGGCGTCGATTCGCGTCGCGCGTAATACCCGGCGAGCGGCCCCCAGACGATCGCGACATCGACACGTCCATCCGCGACCGCATCGACGATCGCGCGTTGCGGATCCGGCCGCGAGTAGTCGCCGTAGATCGTGAATCCACGAACGTTCTGGATGATGTGCCGTGACGCGAGCTCCTGCGCCGCCGGCGGGTTGTTGTAGTCGTCGCCAGTGACCTGAATGCCGATCGTCAGGCGTGTCAGCGACGGCGCGTCGAAGGAATCGATCCGCAGATGGCGATCACGGCGGGAAACGAACGTGTACGAGGATCGATAGTAGCTCCTCGTCGGCTGCAGCAATCCGTAGCGCGCCGGGATACCGATGACGACGTCGCAGCGTCGGGCATTGAGCGAATTGCGGACGAAGCCCCGGCGCTGCGGCAGCCAGAAGTAGGCCAGTGGCCGATTCATCTCGCGCGCGACGAGGGTCGCGATTTTGTTCTCGAAACCGTCGCCGCGCTGGTTCGAGAACGGCATGTTGTTCGGGTCCGCGCAGACTCGAAACGGCGCTTGCGAGCCCGTGACAGTGCCCAGCAACGCCCAGACGGCTAGCAGAACAGCGTGCCAGCGAGCGACGCGTCTAAAAACCGAATACATAGACCGTGTTCCCAGGCGCGGTGTACTTCTTGATGTCCTTCATCGTGCCGACGACACCAAGCGCCGCGTACGGGTCGTCGGCGGACACCTCCGGAAACGCTACCGCGCCCATCCATCCACCGATGCCCGAATAGACCGCCACGTACTGCTTGCCATCAGGACCGAGATAGGTGATCGGATTCGCCACGATCCCTGAGGCGACGTGGAACTTCCACAACTCGGTGCCCGTTCGCGCGTCGACCGCCTTGAACCACCCGTCCATCGTCCCGTAGAAGACGACGTCGCCGCCCGTGGCGAGCACGCCGCTGTAGACGGGGAACTTGTCCTCCCTGAGGCCCCACGCCTTGCGGTTGTGCGCGACGTCCCAGGCGACCAGCTCGCCCTGATAGCCGCCGGGCCCCGGATACATCTTCACGTCTGCTCCGAGGTACGGTGTCCCGGCGATGTAGTTGGCCTCGATCCCTTCGTAGTCCATGCAGGTGTTGTGTGCCGGGATGTAGAGCAGGCCGGTGCGCGGCGAGAACGCCGACGGGATGACGTCTTTTGCGCCGGTCGACGAAGGACAAATCCCCTGCGTCACAGTTCCGAAGTGCGTCTGCTTGTTGGGATCCTCAATGGCTTTGCCGGTCTTCAGGTCGTAGCCGCTCGCCCAGTTGGTTGGCTGGAATGTTTCCGCGGAGAGGAGCTCGCCCGTCGTGCGATCGAGCACGTAGACGAAGCCGGTGCGTCCCGGATGAATGAGCAGCTTCCGAGGCCGGCCGCCGTAGTCCATGTCGACGAGGACGTTCTCCATGATCTCGTCGTAGTCCCACGAGTCGTGGGCGGTCGCCTGATACGCCCAGCGCGCCTCACCGGTCTCGGCATCGCGCGCGAAGATGGTCGACGACCACTTGTTGTCGCCGGGCCGAAGATCCGGATTCCAGACCCCTGGATTGGCGGTGCCGTAGTAGAAGAGATTCGTTTCCGGGTCGTACGAAATCCATCCCCAGGCCGTCGATCCGCCGAGCTTCCACTGCTCGGCCGGCCACGTCGTGACGCCGAGATCCTTCCCTTGATCCTTGGCGTAGAACGCGTGGAACGACGGGCCGATCTTGACGTCGGTGTCAGGTCCGGTGTTGAACGCGCGCCAGAGTTCCTTGCCGGTGCGCACGTCGAGCGCCGCCACATAGCCACGCACGCCGAGCTCCGCACCGGAGTTGCCGACGAGCACGCGATCCTTCACGACAATTGGCGCGCCGGTGAAGGTCTCGCCCTTGTTGATATCGCCGAGTCGCGTCCGCCACGCCTCTTTGCCGGTGTCGATGTCAACAGCGACGACGGTTGCGTCCAGGAGGCTGTAGATGACTTTGCCGTCGGCAAACGATGCGCCGCGGTTCACGAGGTCGCAACACGCGATGCCGACCGCACGTGGATCCGGATGCGGCTCGTAAATCCATTTCACCGCGCCGCCTGGCTTGGTCAGATCGACGGCGATCAGGTTGTTGGGAAACGGCGTCACCACGTACATCGTGTTGCCGAACACGAGCGGCTGCCCCTCATGACCATGTGGGATGCCGGTCGAGAACGTGGTCAGGACACGCAGGTTCATCACGTTCGTCGTCTTGATGATGTCGAGCGTGCTGTAGCGCAGGTTGCCGTAGTCGCCGGCGGGCATGCGCCACTCTCCGGTCGACACCTCTGACACGAGATGCATGTTGGGCGCGGCGCCAGGAACACTGGCCTGCTGCGGGCCTTGGCCGCCGCCGGGCAGATCGGATTGCCGATTGCAGGCGGCACCGACACCGAGCATCAGCACGACGAGAGCGACTGGTCTGAGTAATCTCATCGTCTTCATTTGGTTGTCGTGGGCCGGAGTGCCGGCCCCGATTTGAAACGGGACAATCGGTCTGCCTGTCGAAGCCATGCGGCGAGCAGGAAGACCGCCCCGGCAACGAAGGCGAGCCCGCCGGGCACCCACATCAGCAATCCTGCGAGCTGTTGGTCTTCGAGCGCCGTCAGGCCAGCCGGGTGATGCGCCAGATAGGGCGCATACAAGACGCGGGGCGACACCGTCAGCAATGCGCCCAACACGCCACTGTGAAGTGCGGTCACGAACAGGTACACGACCGCAGCGCCGTATCCCATGCGTCCCTGACGGCCGTGCACGATGCCCCACCACAAGAGCGCAGCCGTCGCGAAGAAACACAGATGCTGAATTGCGTGCACGGCCTCGTGCTCGAGTGCGCCGTCGTACAGCGCCGGGACGTGCCAGATCCACAGGGCGAGACCATACAGAATGAAGCCGGTCGACGGCGCGGTGAATGTCCGCCACACGATCGGTAACGGCGTACGCTGGACGGTCTCGACGACCGTGTGGCGAAGACCGGAAGGCATCGCCCACAGGACTCCAATCAGCGGCGCTCCGACCGCGAAGAGTGGCGCGGCGACGACCATCAGGAGCTCGTGCTGCACCATGTGCGCGGCCAGCCATTGCTCGCTCCACTCGTCGAGCGGCGGCGACACCGCGAGCACGAGTGCGAGCCATCCCAGTGCGAACGCGAGTGCGTCGATCGGCCGCACTCCGCGTCCGTAGCCGGCGCTCCTCCACAGTCGAACGACGCCCGCGGCATAGACGGCGAAGCAGGCAGCAAGACTACTGACAAGCATCGAGCACCCAATGCGGGATTGCTCCCGCCAGAATTTGAAGTGCGAAGAGACCGCACGAGGCGAGGCCGAGCACGGCCATGAAGCGGGCCCGCTGACGTGGACGCCCGCCGTCGGTCGGCACATCGGGTGTGGTCCGAGTCAACGCGGTCCATGAAATGGCGGCAGCGCCGATGACAACCGCCAAACTCGCAATCGTGATCAATTGAAGGACGCCGTAGCGATTGGTGTGACAGACCCATTTGACGGCGGCATAGCTCGCCATCAAGTCGAACGCCCAGGCAAGCGGTCCGGCCAGGATGCCGGTCCACAGCGGCAGCGGCGTCAGCCAGCGGATATCGCCGCTCTCTACAGCACTCTGGGCGCCCAATAGATCACTCCGTAGATCGGCAGCCAGGCAAGCACGACGAAGTACCAGTAGACGGCGTTCTCTTCGACGTCCACGAATCGGTGCTCTTCAATCGGCCCCGTGAACATCAGGGCCGTCAACACGCCGCTGTCGAGGAAATCGGTCACGATGTGGGTGGTATGGAGGCCGAGTAGCAGCCACACGATCGAACCGTACGCGTCGCGGTCCCAGGTCACGTTCACGTGCGCGAATTCGTAGGCCCGCACGATGTTGAACGCCACCGCAAAGACGAGGCACACCACCATCCAGATGCGCACCCGACCAAGGTCGACATGCTCGCCAGCCCGTCGCGCCAACTCGTTCGGGATGAGACTGGCGAGCAGGATCAGTGTGTTGACAGTGCCCCACCGCAGGTCGGGAGGGGCAACGCCGTGCGGCGGCCAGGCCGGGAACCGCGTGACGAAATAGAAGTAGGCGCCAATCGCCAGTGCGAATGCGGTGCCTTCGATGACGACGATGCCGAGGGTGCCCCAGAAGGTCAGCGTTCTCGAGCCGAACGCCCCGGGTGGCAGCGCGCTGACGTCGAGCGTTCGCACGTCGCTCATATCGCGCCTCCGGCGGCAGGCGCTTCGTTCGGTCGCGGCAACGAACGGTGCGCAAACGGCCAGAGCCGTGTTCCACCTTCGTGCGGGCTCTTCGGCCAGAACCATCCGACCATCGTGATGACGACCGGGATGGCGCCGTAGACGACGCCCCACGGCGAGAAGATCGACCAGATAAAGAGGATGGTGACGGCAATCGCGGTCAGGAAGGGCCAGATCGACGGCTCCGGAAACAGCAGGCGATGATCGGGCTCGGCATCGAGGACGTGCGTGACGAGCACATCGCGGGCATCCGTGCGGAGCCCGACAACGACAGGCTGATCGGGCGGGTTTTCCCAGAGAGGCTCACGCCCGGCTACGGTGAGCGGCCGCGGGAAGTTGCTATGCGGCGGCGGCGAACTCGTCGCCCATTCGAGTGTGCCGGCGTTCCACGGATTGGCCGCTGCTGCCGTACCCGCGACGAGCGCCCGAACGGCATCGATGATGAAAAGCAGAACCGCGCAGGCCATTAACACAGCACCGGCGCTCGCCAGGAGATTCAAGGAGCCCCAACCCATCGCCGCCGGATAGGTATAGACCCGTCGCGGCATCCCGTGGAGCCCCAGGACGTGCATCGGAAAGAACGTCAGGTTGAAGCCCGCGAACAGCAGCCCGAACACCCACGCGCCCAGCCGTTCGCTGAGAAGCCGGCCCGTGATCTTCGGGTACCAGTAGTAGAACGCGCCGAACAAGGGAAAGACTGCGCCGCCGATCAGTACGTAGTGGAAGTGCGCAACGACGAAGAACGTGTCGTGCACCTGCGTGTTGAGTGGAACCGCCGCGAGCATCACGCCGGTCAGGCCGCCGGCGATAAAAATGACGAAGAAGCCGAGCAGCCAGAGCATCGGTGTCCGGACGACGATCCGGCCCGACCACATCGTCGCAATCCAGCAGAAGATCTGGGTCCCGGTAGGAATCGCGATGATGATGCTCGCCGCGGTGAAAAAACTGGCGCCGAGCTGCGGCAGGCCGGTCGCGAACATGTGGTGGACCCACAGTCCGAAACCCATGAACGCGGTCGAAACCAGCGACAGAACCACCGCCAGGTATCCGAACATCCGCCGTTGCGAGAACGTCGCAACCAGCGTCGAAATAATGCCGCTTCCAGGAATGAAGATGATGTAGACCTCGGGATGGCCGAAGAACCAGAACAGGTGCTGCCACAGGAGCGCGTCCCCTCCGTGCTCAACGTCGAAGAAGTGCGTGCCGACGAGCCGATCGAGGATGAGCGACGTACTCGCCAGCATCACCGCCGGCATGGCGAACAGCACCATGAACGACGTGACCACCTGGGCCCAGACGAAGACGGGGATTCGGTTGAGCGTCATGCCCGGCGCTCGCAGCTTGAGCGCCGTCGTGATCAGCGAAACCGCAACGGCGAGCGATCCGACTTCGGTGAACGTGATGAGCTGCGCCCAGACGTCGGCGCGCTTGCTCGGGGTGTAGAGCGATTCGGCGAGCGGTGGATAGGAAAACCAGCCGACATCAGGTGCGGCATTGAGCAGAAACGAGACGTAGAGAAAGATGCCGCCGAAGAGCAGCATCCAATAGCTGAAGGCCACGAGCCGCGGAAAGGCGATGCTCCTGGCGCCGACCATCAGCGGCACGAAGTAGATACCGAGTCCCTGCATCACCGGCACGGCAAACAGGAACATCATCGTCGTCCCATGCGTGCTGAAAATCTGGTTGTACAGATCCGGGCCAAGAATGGTGTTGTCAGGCCGCGACAACTGCAGACGCATCAGCGCCGCAAGCACACCACCGATCAGGAAGAATGCGAAGGCGGTCACCAGGTATCGACGGCCGATGGATTTGTGGTCGACATGCGTGAACCAGCCGTACATCCCTCCGGGGTCGGCCCATGTCTGTTCCAACTTCCGATCGTCTCGCGAAGGATCGCGGTCTCGCATCATCGAAGCGTTCCCAGATATGCGACGAGCGCCTCGAGCTCGTCGGCCGCGAGAGGATTCGGCGGCATCTGATTCCCAGGCTTGAAGCGCTGCGGATCCCGAATCCAGGCGGCGAGATTTTCGCGGGTGTTCGGCAGGGTTCCGGCACCCAGCGTGCTGCGCGTCGCAATGTGGGTCAGGTCTGGAGCGATCTGACCGGCGGCAGCAGAGCCTCGGATGGCATGGCAGCCGGCGCATCGAGCCTGCATGAACACGTCGCGGCCGCGTCGGGCGAGGTCCTCTGACGGATCACGGCCCGGTTGCCGCATCGCGTCGAGCCAGCCCTCAAACTCCTGATCGGGTTCAGAGACGATGTCGAGCGCCATGTGCGCGTGCTGCATACCGCAGAACTCCGCGCATTGCCCACGGAATACGCCATGACGATCGGCCTGCAGCCAGATCGCCGTGGTGTAGCCCGGGATGAGATCTCGTTTGCCTTGAAGGTTGGGAACCCAGAAGCTGTGGATGACGTCCCGCGAAGTGACCTTGAACACGACCGGGCGATTGAGGGGAATGTGCAGCTCATTCGCGGTCGTCACGCGCCGGCTTGGAACGGCGTCTTCGTACTGAATCTCCCACCACCACTGGTGGCCAGTGATCGCTATCGTGATCGCGCTCGACGCCTGCGCGGAGCCGACGGCGCGAGCGGTCAGGACGCTGGCCGTCAGCAGTCCGATCAGAACGACGACCGTCAATCCAGTCGCGACGCCGACGCTGCCTGACAGCGCTCTCTCTGACGTGAATGATGAGTCGTCCTTCGATCGATTGCGCATGCCGCGAACGAGCGCGACTATCAGGGCAAGCAGCACCGCCGCGAAAACCGCCACTGACGTCCACAGCATCAGTGACCAGAGCGCATGAATGGATGAGGCCTGGGGCCCTGCGGGCGAGAGCACCGAGTGGTTGACGTCGAGCGCGGACATCGCGCGTCAACTAGAAGCAATCCCGCCGCCAAAGCAAGCAAACGGCTGGAAACTCCGCTCTCGATCACTCGACGGACGGCGGCCGGTTCGGCGAATCGATTCAATCCGCGCGTGTTGGAAAGCCGACAGTGCCGACCGGGAAACGCGGCGTCCGCCCGGCGCTCGGCCGAGCGGGACGCCCGTGATGGTCAGTGCACGACCTGGTCGTGCGGCTTGAGCACGACCTTTATGCACTCGTCCTTGTGATCGCGGAACGTTCGGTAGGCCGTCGCCGCCTCGTCAATCGGCAGGCGGTGCGTAATCACAAACGATGGATCGATCTCGCCGCGCTCGATGCGAGCCAGCAACGGCGCCAGATACTTCATGACGTGGGTTTGTCCCATCTTGAACGTGAGACCCTTGGCGAACGCGGCGCCAAGAGGAAACTTGTCGAGGAATCCTCCATAGACGCCCGGAATCGAGACGACCCCGCCTTTTCTGCACCCGTGGATTGCCTGCCGCAGCGCATTTGACCGATCGGTTGCGAGGTAGGTTGCCGTCTTGATCCGATCGTAGTACGCGTCGAGCGTGACGCCGTGCGCCTCGAGGCCGACGGCATCGATACAGGCGTCGGGTCCGCGCCCGCCGGTCAGCTGCTTGAGGCGATCGAGCACATCCTCTTGTTCGAAGTTGATCGGGATCGCCTCGACCTGTCGCTGCGCCAGCTGCAGCCGCCCAGCCACCGAGTCGATCGCGATCACACGCCCGGCCCCGAGCAGCTTGGCGCTCGCCATGGCGAGCAGCCCGACCGGCCCGCAGCCCCAGACGGCAATCGTGTCCCCTTCGTGGATGTCGCAGTTCTCCGCCGCCATGTACCCGGTCGGAAAAATGTCCGACAGGAAGAGGACCTGCTCGTCCGTCAACGAGTCGGGCACCTTGATCGGTCCGACATCCGCGAACGGCACGCGCACGTACTGCGCCTGGCCGCCAGCATAGCCGCCCATCATGTGCGAATAACCGAACAGACCAGATCCAGATGCGCCGTACAGCTTCTCGAGCATCCAGGCGTTCGGGTTCGAGTTGTCGCAGCAGGACCATAGTTGCCGACTGCAGTAAAAACAATGACCACACGCGATCGTGAACGGCACGACGACGCGATCGCCGACCCGGAGCTTCCCGTTGTCTCTGCCGACGTCGACGACTTCTCCCATGAATTCGTGACCGAGGATGTCACCCGACTTCATCGTCGGGATGAAACCATCGAGCAGATGAAGATCCGATCCGCAGATGGCGGTTGTTGTCACCTTGACGATGGCGTCGCGCGGATTGAGCAGCGCGGGATCTGGAACCCGTTCCACCCGCACGTCGTCGGTACCGTGCCAGACAAGTGCCTTCATCGCCCACCTCGTGGTTGCCCTTCAGTCGTTGGAATTTCGCCCGCTTCCATCAATTGCTTGAATCGGCGCAGCCCCTCACGCAGCACCTGCGACGGCTCCGAACCGAAGACCTTGGCAAACAACGCCGTCGCCTTTCCTCCAGGGAGGTCGTACTGCAGCTTTACCGACATCGTCGTGCCGCGATTGCCTGGCTCTGCGGCGAAGTGCACCGAACCGGCGCTGACCATATCGGCACCGCCAAGTGTCTGCCAGGCGATCAATTCATTCGGGATGTCGTTGATGATTTCCGCGATCCATTCCGCGCGGGCTTTCCCGGGCCCTCGCGCGACCCAGTGAGATCGCCGATCGTCGAGGACCTTGACCGAGACGACATTCGGAACGAATTGCGGAATTCGCTCGAGTTGCCGCCATTCCCGATAGAGTTCGTTCGGTGATCGTGCGATCGACACAGCGCCGTTGACGATGGTGCCGCGGGCTCCCGACAAATGCGTGCGCGCGTCATCACCGCGCTCGGCGGTGTTGATCCCTGTCGCGGCGTAAAGACTGCTGTGACCGGTTCCGCCGCGCCACATCAGCCCGGCACCGACGGCGCTCAAAAATGCCGCCTGGCCCGGCCGCTCGTCTGAGAGCCGCTTCGCCGCTGCCACCAGCAGCGCGGCGCCCCCGAGCGCCGACGCCCACCGTTCCGTCTGTTGCACATTGATCGACGTCATGAATGGCTCCTCGCAACAGCCCGTCACTTCCGAGGGAAGCGAACCCGGGCTCGGTCTGTTTCCGATGCATCTCCGCCACGATCGCGAACCGCCGAGCGTCGTTCTTGTTCTGCTTATTCGTGCTCGACGTGTCAGCCACAACATTTCTCCCGGGTTTTGAAATTCATCGTCGGACACGCACGTCTTGTGCCGCCACGTTGACGAGGTGACGCGCCACGCATGCAGTGCCGTCGAGGTGAGACAGCATGCGGCTACGTGGAGGCGTTGGGGATTCGCTCGAACTCCGCTATTTATTGAGACTCATCCGAGACAGGCGAGAGTGGCGATTCCGCGGGCCCGGAAATGACCTCGCCGCGCGGAGTGAACCGTGAGCCGTGGCACGGGCAGTCCCACGTATGCTCGGCGTCGTTCCAGCCAACAAGGCAGCCCATGTGGGTGCAGGTCGCCGAGCACAGCGTCAGCTCGCCACCCGCGTCGCGATGAGCGGCGACGGTCTTGCCCTGGTATTCGATGACTTGTCCCTGCCCACGTTTTACGGAGCGCAGCGAGCGGCCCTTCGGTCCGGCGAATCGATCGCGGATCAGGTAGTACGGGTAGTCCGCGTTCTCTTTCACGTAATCCCACAGCCCGCGGCTGATCGCCAGCCGCTTCGGATCGAACAGCTCGGACCATGGATTTCGACGACCACAGAGGGCATCGGAGATGATGATGCCGGACAGGGTCCCGAACGTCAGGCCGTTGCCCGAGAATCCGGTCGCGGCATACTGGTGATCGGCCATCTGTCCGATGTACGGAAGACCGTCTGGCGTTTCAATCACCTGCCCTGACCAGCGGTGCGTGAGCGAGATCTTCGGCACGATTGAAACAAGAAGGCGCTCGAGTTCTTTGTAATGGGCGCCCGTGTCCGACACTTGGCCGGTCTTGTGATCCTTGCCGCCAAGGATGACGAAGTCATGGTCGCGGTGCGGGTCGATCCTCAAGTAGTGATACGGGTCGTCTGTATCCCAGAACAGCGAGTCGGAGACGGATCCGGCCGGCGCACGCCCGGCGACCACATAACTCGTATACAGGGCGAGCTTTGTCTGGAACAGTGTCGAGCTGACCATGCCGGCGACGCCGACGAGCGGATTGTGGGTGGCGATGACGATGTCAGTGGCGCGGATCCAATGGCCGTTGGATTTCACGCGCAGCGGGTCCGTCGCGAATTCGTCGGCGGCACTATGCTCGTAGATATCGCCGCCACGCGATCGGATGGCCTTTGCCAGCCCCGAAAGGTACTTGCGCGGATGAAACCTGGCCTGATGTTCGAATCGGATGCCGGGTCCATTCAGGAACACCACTTCATCTTCGAACGTCGCGTCGAACTCCAGCTCTTGAGCCAGGGCCGCCTCGTTGCGGAGTTCGTCGCGCTGCGGGGAGCCATTGAGGTAAATCGGCGCGTGCAAATACCCGTCGACGCGCTCAAACGCACAGTCAATCTGTTCCTGGCGGCAGATCGACTCGATTTCTGCGATCGCCGCGAGGCCAGCGTCCCATGCCGCCTGCGCATGGGTTTTTCCGAACTGTTGGGCCAACTTGCTCAGCCGCGTATCAGTCACCATCGTGAGGTGCGCACTGGTGTGGCCGGTATCGATCTCCGCGCAACGGGCGCGTTCAAGCACCGCGACCGACCGGCCCGCCGTTGACAGGCGGTACGCGGTCGTGAGCCCGGTGATGCCAGCGCCGATCACGACCACGTCGACATCGACATCGTCCTCAATCCTTTTGAAGACGGGGATGGATGCTGAGTCGTCCCAGTACGGCAAGGTTTCCGCATGAGTTGAAGCGCGCGTTGCCACGAGATGACATGAAGCAAGCGGTTGGCCACAATGAGTCACACGCCACGACAGCTCCGTTCAGGACGACCACTTTGGCTGCGCCACGGCCGACCGCCTCAGCAGAGATACCCCGCTCTAGCCGGTCCTCATCTCACCGACGTCGCAGTCGTCGGCGGTGGAATGACGGGCGCGTTGGTGGCGCGCGCATTTGCCGAAGCGAATGTTAGGGTCACCCTGATTGAGGCGGCTCTCGTCGGTTGTGGAAGCACCGCAGCCAGTTCTGCTCTCCTGTTGCAGGAACCTGATTTGGGCCTGCACGAACTGCGGAAGAGATACGGGCCGACTGCAAGTCGTCGACTGTGGCGGCTCAGCCAGGATGCCGCGCGCGACCTCATCGCGCTGATGCAACGCCTCGACATTCGATGCGATCTGACTCGACCTGACACGATCTACTACGCGCTCCGCGCGCAGGGTTATGAACAGCTGACCCGCGAATTCGAGCTTCGAACGCGCGAGGGGTTTCACGCACGTTGGCTCAGCCCCGGGCGACTGCGCACCATCACGGGTATTCCCGGACGCGGCGCGATTATGACCCGCGGCGCACAGTTCGATCCGTATCGAGCGTGTCTCGGGCTGCTTCAAGCGGCGTCAGCTTCCGGCGCGCAGATCTTCGAGCGAACGCCCGTACGACGCATCGACGCCCGGCGCGATCGCGTCAAACTCCACACCCGCGATGGCGTAATCGAGGCGCGGCGCGCCGTGATCGCGACTGGCTATGCCACTCAGTACTTTCGACCGCTGGCGGGACGATTTCGGATGTTTCGCACCTACGTCCTTGCGACAGAACGCATGAATGCCGCGCAACGCGCCGAGCTTGGTCTATCGGACGTGATGGTATGGGATACCGATCGGCCGTACCACTATGCCCGATGGAGCGCGGATCATCGGCTCTTGCTCGGCGGCGCTGATCGTCGCGTGCACGTGGGGCAACGACGTGACCAGCAGTTCAGGACGGCAACCGGCGAGCTCCGTACCTATTTCGAAACACTTCTGCCGGCTCTAGCCGAGCTTGGAACCGAAGCGGCGTGGGAAGGGCTTTTCGCGATGACGCCGGATAGCTTTCCCTATATCGGCCCCCATCACCGGTATCCCGGTCAGTGGTTCGCGCTCGGGTATGGCGGCAACGGCATGACCTTCGGGTTTCTGGCCGCTCGCTTGCTGCTCGAGCGTTGGCAGGGACAGCTCTCGGCCGATCACCAGCTGTTTGGTTTCGATCGCGCAGCATGCTTCTGATCCGTCTCGAGCCCGCGGTCCGTCGCCATCCGCTAACGACGCTTGCGGCTTCCGCCCTTCTTGCGCGGCACCTTGGCCCCTTTCTTCCGCGCTTCGCTCAATCCGATCGCGATTGCCTGTTTGCGGCTCCGCACTTTTCTGCCTGAGCCGCTCTTCAACGTCCCCTTCTTTTTGCGGTGCATGGCTGACTTGACCCGTCGGCCGGCCGCTTTTCCATATTTGGCCATACTGTCGTGAATGCAAGCACTGTGCTGGGTCGAACACGAGGTTGACTATCGATTGACTGTCGACGGCAAGACGACGCGCAAACAAGTGCGGAAGCGCGATCAGTCGCCGCTGGTTTTATGCGATTCGTTCTTGGCGGGCCAGGCGTTCCAGGAACGACAGCACGGCGCGCTCATCCGCGGACAGCAGACTCTTTCCGTTGGTGCCGTTCCGCGACGAACGGATGGTGTCGCCTTCCAAATATGCCGCCAGAATCGCAGGATGGATGTAGCTCTTTCGACAAACCGCCTTGGTGTTGCCCAGGCGATCGGCGACCGATTCCACCGCGCGAACGAGATCGCGTTTCGTCACCTTGCCTGAGCGATCCTCGCGGATGGCGGCGAGGCTGGTCGCCGCGAGGACGGTTCCGGCCCAGGTCCGAAAGTCCTTCGCGGTGAAATCCTGGCGTGAGATCTCGCGGACGTACCGGTTGACGTCTCCTGACCCGATACTCCGTCGCTTACCCTGCGCGTCGATGTATTGAAACAATTCCTGCCCCGGAAGATCGCGGCAGTCTTTGACGATCTTGGCGAGCCGGCGATCGTTCAGCGTGACCTGGTGCTCTTTCCCGCTCTTGCCGCGAAACACGAAGCGCACCGCGGAGGCTTGAATCCTCGCGTGTGTGTCCCGCAGCGTCGTCAGCCCGTACGACTGATTGTCGCGCGCGTACTCCTCGTTGCCGATGCGGATGAGTGTTTTCTCGAGAAGCGCGACAACCGCCGCGAGCACCCGAGACCGACTGAGACCAGGACGACTGAGATCCGCCTTGGTGCGCGCTCGAATTGCCGGCAGCGCTCTCGCGAACGCGACCAGCCGACCGAACTTGGTTTCGTCGCGGACCTCGCGCCACCGCTGGTGATAGCGGTACTGCTTGCGTCCTTTGGCGTCGCGGCCAACCGCCTGCAGGTGTCCGTTCGGGTCCGGACAAATCCAGACGTCGGTCCATGCCGGCGGGATGACCAGTGACAAGATGCGCTGGCGCGTAGCCTTGTCAACCGGCTTTCCGTCGGGGCGCACGTATCGAAACCGCCCAGGTGTTCCGACGCGACGAATGCCAGCTCGCGTCTGGTTGACGTATTTCAGGCGCGCCGCGAGCGCCGACTGCACCGGATTGAGCGTGCCACCGTGCGGTCGTCCTGCGGAGCGCCTGCGTCTGTGTCGCGACGTGCGCCAATGACTGAATTCAACGACCCGCTGTTCCATTCGTCCACTCAATCAACACCTCGTGACCGCTCAAGCCAGACGGTATTCAGGTTGCGTACCGGGACCGTACGCGAAACTCCTGAGCCAGGCAGCCGCTGAGCTTCAGCTGGCGATTGTATTGATTCGCTCCCCAGCGCTTCAACAACCGAAGCCTGTCTGGTCGTCAGAACGAAACCTGAATGCCCCTTCGCGCAGAGCAGGGCGGGATGAAGGTGAATGTTTGGATTGATGGAGCCAGTGCTGGTGGCCGCTGTCATTCGGCAGCCACCGCAACGGGCGACGGGCTGAGACCCTACTCGGCGCGGAGCACCGACATGGGCGTCAGCCGCACCGCCCTCCACGCCGGAATCAGTGTGCCCGCGAAGACCGTCAAGAGCGCGAGGCCGACAGCGGTGGCGAAAGTTGCAGGATCTCCCGGCGCGACGCCGAACAGCAATGAGCTCATGCCGCGAGCCGCGGCGTACGCGCCCAGTACGCCTGGGACGATGCCGAACACCGCGAGGCGCATCCCGTCGGCGAGGATCATGCGTCCTACGCGCGCGGGGTCCGCGCCCAACGCCAGGCGTACGCCGATCTCCTGCGACCGTTGTGCGACGGTGTAGGCGAGCAGCCCGTAGATCCCGACCGCAGACAACAGGACTGCGACCACCGCGAATACGCTCAGCACCTGTAACTGGCCGCGGCGGCTGGCGGTCTCACCCGCGATCACGTCGTCCATCGGCCGCACCTTGGCAATCGGTTGTTCGGGATCGATCTCATGAACGATCTGACGAACGGCGGCTACGAGGGCGGTCGACTGGCCCGAATGCCGAATCACCAGATCCTTGGGGTCGAATGCGCCGGGCATCGGGTCTGGTGCCTGCGCAGCGGGCAGATACATCTGCGGCTCGCTGGTCCGCTCTAATCCGCGCACCCTGATGTCGCCGACGACGCCGACCACACTCCGAGTGTCATCGAGGTGGCGAAAGGTTTTGCCGATCGGATCCTGTCCCGGCCAATAACGCTCAGCGAAAGAGGTGCTGACCACGGCAACCCACGCACGGTCGCCGCGATCGCCGTCTTCGACGTCACGGCCGCGCTGGAGAGGGATTCCCATCGTCTTGAAATACTGCGGGGTAATCCAGCGATGACTGACACCCTCCCGGCGACGCGGCGTCACCTCGCGCCCGGGGACGGCAACCGCTGTGATGAGGCCGGTGGTGACCATGGGCAGCCCGCTGGTGAACGCCGCGCTTTGCACGCCGGGCAACGCGCGCACTCGCGCGAGCACACGATCGTAGAACTGGACGCGCTGCAGCGGCTTGTCGTACTTGGGGCGCGCGAGGGAGACGTTGACGGCCACCACGTTCTGAGGCGTGAAGCCTGGATCGATCGCCTGCACGCGCCACACCGCTCTGATCAACAAGCCTGACGTGATCAGCAGAACCACCGACACCGTCACTTCGAGCGTGACCAGAACAGCTCGAAGACGCTGCTTTGCTCCGCCACCGGCACGGACGCCCTCGCGAAGCGCGTCGAATGTGGTCCGGCGGCCGGCACGGATTGCGGGGAAGAGGCCAAAGCCGAGCGCCGTCAGCGTCGTGAACACGGCCGCCAACGCGATCACCCGCAGGTCCAGAGCGGGTTCAGTGCCGATGGGCAGCGTATCGGGAACAAGACTGGCAAACAGCGGGACGCCAGCGGCAGCCACCGCCAGACCTGCCGCGCCGCCGACCAGCGTCAGGATCAGGCTCTCGGTTACGAGTTGTCGCACGAGTCGTTCTTTTCCCGCGCCAAGTGCGGCCCGCACCGCGAGCTCGCGCTCGCGTGCTGCAGCTCTCGCGAGCAGCAGATTGGCGAGGTTGGCGCAGGTGAGCAGCAACAGACAGAGGCTCGCGCCGCCGAGCGCGATCAACATCAAGCGGAAGCGAGGGGACATGTTCTCCCGTATCCGGAAGAAGCTGATGCCGGTTTCAGCGTTCGTCTGCGGGTAATCGCGTCCGAGACGAGCGGCAATGACCTCGAGGTCGGCGCGCGCCTGCTCAAACGTGACGCCCGGCTTCAGGCGCGCCACGCCGCGGATGTAGGTGTTCGTCCTGTCCTCGTAGTCCTCGGCACGAAAGGTGAGGGCGGTCCACATCTGGACGTTGCGTGTGGGGAAGTAGAAGCCTCGCGGCATCACGCCGATGATCGTGTGCGGCGCGCCGTCGAGATGGACGGTTTGGCCCAGCACCGAGGAGTCGCCGCCGAACTGCGATTGCCACAAGCCATAGCTAATGACGACCGCGCTGCGATCGTCCTCGCGTGTGTCGAACACACGTCCGAGCGCTGGGTTCACGCCGAGCACCGGAAGCACCTCCCGTGTCACCGGTGCGATCTCCAGTCGGCGCGGCTCGCCGTTGCCCACGAGGTTGACGCCGGCGCCCGTGAACGCACCCACGTCCTCGAACGATCCGCTCAGCGTCTTGAAGTCGCGATAGTTGGCCGGCGAGAGCTCGTTCATGCAGCCCCATCCGCCGCCGGTGCGCGGCCCTTCGCACAAACGAACCAGCCCGTCGGGATCGGCAAAGGGGAGCGGGCGGAGCAGGACGAAATCCGCGACCGAGAATGCCGCGGTGTTGGCGCCGACGCCGAGCGCGGTCACGAGGATGGCGGTGAGCGCGAAGCCGCGAGCGCGATTGAGGGTGCGGGCTGTGTAGCGTAGATCCTGCTTCAGAATGTCCCAATGAACCGCCGGTGCATTCATGATCACCTCGGACAAAACACCGAACCACAACCTCACGCGCGTGGCACCTCGCGCGTCGCGTAGGTGCATCCGAAAGATCGCCTCCATGTCGTCGCCGTAGTCCGCACGGAACGACGCCGGATACAGGTAAAGAAGGAGACGGTAGATCCGCATCACACTTTCCGAGGCGCCAGGCCTTTTGCCCGCGCGAGGTCGAGCATCTGCGACAGGCGGCGGGACTCGGCCATCGCCACCTCGCGGCCGAACGGCGTGATCCGGTAATACCGCCGGCGCTCGTCGTCTATGTCCCTCGCCGGGCGCGTGCTGATTTCGCGAATCAGCCCCTGCTGCACCATCCGATCGATCGAGCGATACAGCGTACCGGCGCTCAGCGTCAAGGCGCCGCCGGTCCGAGCGGCCACATCCTTGATCACGGCGTAGCCGTGACGATCGTCATCGGCCAGGGCGACCAGGATGTGGAAGGTGGCCGGCGGCAGCGGCAGCAACGAGTCGGCTTCGCTCTTCACAGTGTGATTATATCCACAGTGTGTATAGTTGGACGAGTGGACTGCCGTTTTGGTTGGCCGGATATGGTGAGCCGGCCGTCCCGGTTCATACCCGCTTTGGCGTATTGTTGTCGGCGGTGGTGTGAACGATGCTCGAGGCACGCAGCCTGACGAAGCGCTATGGGGGTACGCTGGCGGTCGACAAGGTCAGCTTCCAGGTGAATCGTGGCGAGATCGTCGGCTATCTGGGTCCAAACGGTTCGGGCAAGAGCACGACCGTCAACATCGTCGTCGGCCTGCTCGAACCAACGTCCGGCGCCGTCACGCTCGACGGTCGAACCCTATCGGAGGATCCGGCCGGATATCAGAGGAAGATCGGCTACGTACCCGAGGAGCCGTATCTCTACACACACCTCACGGCGACCGAGTACCTCACGCTTGTCGCGCGCCTTCGGCGCCTCCCGCCCACGGCGGTGCAGAAGAAGATCCCTGAACTGCTCAGACTGTTTCAGTTGCACGACAGCCGCTATATCACGATGGCTGCCTTCTCAAAGGGCATGCGGCAACGCGTGATCTTGGCGGCGGCTCTGTTGCACGATCCGGATTTGCTGGTCCTCGACGAGCCCTTTTCCGGTCTCGACGTGAACGCCGGGTTGCTGTTCCGCGCGTTGCTCGGCCTGCTGGCTGCCGACGGCCGCATGATTCTGTTCAGCACCCACCGCTTCGACATGGTCGAAAAGTTGTGCTCGCGCGTAGTGATTCTGTCGTCTGGCCGCATCGTCGCTGAGCAACACGTTGCGCTGTTTGGTGCGGCGGGTGTGCCGTCGCTGGAGGACACGTTCTTCCAGGTCACCAGGCAGGCCGACTATCGCCCGCTCGCTCGAGAAATCCTCGACACGATTCGAGCGTGATTATGCGCCTCGAGCTCGACGATCGCCCCTGGTATCAGCTGACGACGCACTTCTTTCGCCAGTTGTTTGATTTCGGCATGCTCTCGGATGCTGGCGCGGACGCTGTCCGGCGGCTGCTGATTGGCATCGCCGCGGTCATGATGTCGTTGGGCCTGCTTTTGACTCGCATGTACTTGCAGAAGTACACGGCACTCTCGGAGAGGTTTCACGACTGGGGAACCGGCTACAAACTCAATCTGGAACCCTATCAACTGGCCGTCCTGGGCGATGGCACCTTGGTGCTCGCGTTCCCGATGTTGATCGTCGGCTTCGTCGTCGTGCTTATCAGCGACTCGCTCTTCCCCAGCCAGATCGACTGTCGCGTTCTGCTGCCTCTGGGAGTTTCGAAGCGCATCCTTTTTACCAGCAAGGCACTTGCGGTGACGGTCTTTGCAAGCCTCTTCGCCATCGGTGCGCATGTCGCGATGATGCCGCTCGTCCTGCTCATGTGGAATAGCCGGTGGTCCGACCGAAGGCTGCCGGTGCAGCTGCTTGCCCATGCGGTCGCGAGCCTGAGCGCCGCGATGGTCACCGCGCTGGGGATTACGGCCATCGCCGGCATGATTCTGATTGCCGTCCCGCGGTCGCGATTACACCCGGGTTCCGTCGCTTTTCGCGGTGTCGCTCTCTTCGTGCTCGTGCTGTCGATCCCGCTAGTGTGCCGGCTTCCGACGATGGGAGCGGTCATAGCCAGTGAATCACCCCTGTTGTACCTGGTACCGCCTTGCTGGTTCCTGGGGATCGAGCAGTGGCTATTGGGAAAGGCCAACCCGTATTTTCTTCGGCTGGCGCAGATCGGCGCCGCGGCCGGAGTCGTCTCGCTTGCCGTAGCGGTTGGCAGTCATGTGTTTCTCTATCAGCGGCTCGAGCGAGTGATTTTCAAGGCAGCAACGATCCCAGACCGGGAGCATCGACAACGTCCACGGTTGCTTCGACACCTGCGCAGCAAACCAGCGACCGCGGCGATTGGTCCTTTCATCGCCGCCACGCTCCGGCGCAGCCCATTGCATCAGGGAGTATTCGTCATCATCACGGCCTGTGGAGCGGGTCTCGTGTTGAACAGCTTCATCGGCGATTGGCAGGCGAAAGCTCTTTCAAGCGCTGGCGACGCGCTGGTCACTCCAGTCATCTGGGCGGCCTTTGCGCTTGTCTTCGCGGTGAATGTCGCCTTGCGCGCAGCGCTGGTCCTGCCGCTCGAACTACGCGCGAATTGGATTTTCCGAATGACGGAAGATGAGACGACACGGGCCGAAGAAATGAGCGCGGTCGTACGCACGTTGGTTCTCCTCGGAGTCGTGCTGCCGCTGGCGATGCTCGTTCCGCTGGAGTGGGCCGTGCTCGGTTCGCGTGCCATCCAGTGCACGTCGATTGCAGGCTTGTGCGGTCTCGTGCTCGTCGAACTTCACATGACCGACTGGCGGCGGATTCCGTTCACGTGCTCGTACGAGCCGAGTCGACAGCTCATGTGGCAGACGATCGTCATCGGCGTCGCCGCGTTTGTCGTGTTCACGGCGATCGGGCCCCGGCTGGTGTCGTACAGCATCCGTCACCCGGTCGGGTGGGTGGTTGTGATGATTGTTCTCGGCGCGGTTTTGCTGTACCTGCGGCGGCAACGTCTGTGGCTGTCACGGCGGGCGTCACTCATGTTTGAAGACGTGCTTCCGAACGAGGTCGAGCCGCTCAAGTTGTCAGAGTATTGAGCGCGCTACTCTCCGATCATCTGCACCACGATCTCGCGACGCCGGGCGCTGGTGTCGAACTCAACGATCATGATCTGCTGCCATGTGCCGAGTGTCAGCGCGCCGTCGACGAAGGGGATCGTCAGCGACGGCCCGAGCAGCGCGGCGCGCACGTGGCTCGACCCGTTGTCGTCGCCCCACCGGAGGTGATGGCGGTACTCGCCGCGTCTGGGTGCCAGCTGTTCGAAGAGGCGGTTGAAATCCGAGACCGCACCGGGCTCGAACTCGATCGTCGTGACCGAGGCGGTCGACCCGGTGACGAAGACGGTCATCACGCCTGATTTCAGGCCGGATTCCTTCAAGACCTCCGCGGCTTTCGTCGTGATGTCGTGCGCATCGCCCTGGCCGGACGTCGAGAGCTGGAGACGGCTCGTGCGGATCATGCCGCCATTATCCGTCGCGCGGGCTGACGCGCGGTTCGCAGTCGACTCTGCACGTGAGCACGACACAATTCGAGGTGCACCGTTCTGGACCGAAAACAGGTCTGAATGTGTTAAATTGAGGCCATGAAACGGATCTCTATTCAAGATTTCAAGGCCCGGTTATCAGCCACGGTGGCCGAAGCTGAGTCGGGCAGCACCATTGTGATTACGCGGCACAACGAGCCAGTCGCGCAGCTCGGCCCGCCGCGGCCCGAGAACGTGCATGCAGGCCGCCCGGGCGATGGGGCTCGTCTCAAACCCGCCGAAAAACGCGCCTCCCGGGGACGCTATCTTGCCGTGTTGATCGAAGATCGGGGTCAACGGTGAGTTCCGACGGCGAGAGGTCCCGGCGGCGCCGCCTGTACTTCGACACCTCGGCCTATCTCTGCATCCTGCTCGGTGAAGACGGGTCGGAACGCCTCTCGGAAGAGACGGAGGGGGCAGAACTGCTTTCCAGCGTGCTGCTCGTGCTCGAGACCCGGCGAACGCTGATACGGCTGGCGCGGGACGGTACGCTGAAGCCTGACCAGTACACGCGGTGCATCGAGCGCGTCGACACGGATACGACGGTGTTCGCGCTGAGGGATCTCACGCTCGACTTGTGCGCATCCAATCTCATGCCGGCGGTCTCGACGCCGCGCTCGCTCGATCTGGCCCACTTGCGCACCGCGCTGTGGTTCAACGCGTCTGGGCGTCTCTCTCGCTTCGTCACGATGGACGCCTCGCAGAGGCACGCGGCCAGTGAACTTGGTTTGCCGGTGTAGGGCGCACAACCTGGCCGAGGCCGTGAGCCGGGCCCTGCGATAGCGCCTGGTCTAGATGCGCCTCGGCCGGAGGCCCGTGTCAGCCGCGCTCCAGCCGACCCAATGGTATGCGTGACGTCATGGGAACGACTCGGCCCTTTTCAGAACACCAGGCGTACCTTGATCTGGCCGACTCGCGGTGTGTTCGTCTGGGAGCTGACCCTGCCGAAGTTGGCGTTGGTAATGTTGGTCTGAATGCCTCCGAATACGACCGTGTTGAACACGTTGAACACGTCGACGCCGAGCCCGAGTTTCACCTTGGCAATAGGGAAGTCGCGGCGGATGCTGAGATCCTGGTTGAAGTAACTCGGATTGCGGAGATCGAACGCCAGCGTTCGCGGCGTGTTGCCATAGGTGAACGCCGCCGGTGATTGGAACGCGTTGCGATCGATATACGAGGGCGGGTTCGCGCCAAGCACGTCGCCGTCGCCGTAGTCACCGTTGATGCGGACGGGTCCTGAGAAGCTCGGATTGTAATCGGCGTAGCACGTTCCCGCGTTGGGCAGATTGCACGCGGCGCCGATCGATCCCAGCGGACGGCCGGACCGGAACTGGGTGATGCCGGAGATCTGCCAGTCCTTCACGATTGCCCGAACGACCGCGTTGCCGCTGCCCGGTTTGCCATCCGCGCCCCACGGCATGTTGTACACGACGGTCGCATTCCAGACGTGGGGCTGATCGTTGACGCCGACGGCCCAGTCCTGATCGAAGTTGTAGCCGGTCCGCGCCGCCAGGTTGTCCTCGGTCCGGCTCAAGGTGTAGTTGAAATTCACGATCAACCCGTCGTCGGACCGCCGCTTCTCGAGGGTCAGTTGCAGTGAGTGATAGTTGGAGCGGGCGACGTCGCCGTAGACGTCGGTCACTCCGGAGTACTGTGGGAAGGGCCGCAACATCTGCCCGATGGTGCCGGTGAAATTCGCGTAGGGCAGGCCAATGCCGGGCACGATCGCTCGAGCCGCGTCGATATTGGCCGGCGTCGCCTGCTGCGTCAGCAGATTCCCCAGCGCGAGATAACGCGGATCCATCTGATTCGAATACACGCCGCGCCCGCTGCCGCCGAGGAAGTCGCCGCGGCTTCCCGCGTAGGTCGCGCCGACCGTGATGGTACGGGCTAACGCGTACTGAATGCCGGCGTTCCAGTTCTGATAGCGAGGTGGACGTCCGCCTATTTCCGGATCGCCGTAGGTCACGCTTCCGCCGGTTCCGCGCCCCGTGACGAAGCCGGCGTTCAACGTCGGATCGAGGAAGGGGGGCGGTGGATACGACGGCACGCCGTTGTTCCAGTTATACGAGGGATCGAATCCGTTTGCGCTGGGGAAGCTTGCGTTCGCAGAAAGCCCGAGCGTTCCAGTGCCATTACGGGCTCCGGCTCGGCCGCCGACGGCGCCGCGGCGTGAATAGTTGATGCCGTACGCGGCCCGTGCCACCAGGCGCTCGCTCAAGCTATACGCCACGCCGAGGCGTGGTCCGAGTGCGCCGTAGTAGGTGTTGATCGGTGTTCGACAATGGCAACTGTTCGTGCCATCGCCGGCGAAGACGATCGCGCCGGGGAATCCGCCGACGGCCGGATTCGCCACCGTCGGATCCATGAATGACCACCGATCGTAGACCTCGGTATAGGGCTTCATGATGTCGTAGCGCAGCCCGAGGTTGAGCGTCAAGTTGGGACTCACTTTGAAATTGTCCTGCGCCCAGAATGCGTAGGCGTAGAACCGTCCGCTCGTCGCGACTTGCGAGTCCTCGATCACGTTGGTCGCATTCAGTTCGCCGAGGAGAAAGCTCGCGTAGGCGTTGCCGGTGGTCGTCATCAGCGTGCCGGTCGAACTGAACCCGGCCGTTTGCACGTTGCTGAAGCCGAAGGTGGCGAGGCTTCCGTAGGTGCGTTCTCGCTCGTTGGCGTCCATGCGCTGGCCCTGGAAGCCGAACGTCATCGTGTGCTTGCCGCGAGTCCAGTTCAGGTTGTCCTGCAGCGTGTAGTTGTTGAGATATTCGGTGAACGCTCGTGCGTCGGTCCCACGCCACATCGTCGGGGCGTTTGGCCCCGCAAATGAGATCTCGGGGAACGACGAATCGGCTTCCCCAGGCGGCAGTCCCTTCAGACCGGCGTTGATTGGGTACTGCCCGTCAATCGTCGCATTGAAAATCGGCACCGACAGGCGCGAGAAACCGAGGCTGGCCTGATTCACCCACGTTGGACCAAGCACGTACGTGTGCTTGACTTGCGCGCTCGTGGGAACCTCTTCGACCAGCCGCGTCTCGGTGTACGGCAACGGCAGCGCCGTCTGCAGGTTGGTGCCGCCGCGATACGGCGTCGCCTGGGTGCGCCCGCCGTGCGCGAACAGCACCGAGAATTGCTGGCGAGCGCTCAGTCGTAAATCGACCTTCGTCGTGACGTTGTCGTTGTTGAAGCCGGTCGCGAGCGCGCCACCGAGATAGTTGTTCTGCACACCGCCGCTGGTCGGGGCTGGCAGGAATGACTGGAAGTATTTGGAGATGGCTGAAATGCGATCGCTCGGGATCATATTGCCCGGAAACGGATCCCGCACGAAGCCGGTACCGTTGGGATTGGGCCTGGTGGTTTGCGGATCGAAAATCGTCACCGGCAACGCGCTGAAATCGCCATTGCGCTCGGCCTGCGTGGGAATCGACGTGAGTATCTGCGCGGTCTCGCGGCGGTCGCGATACCCGTCGTACGAGAAGAAGAAGAACATCTGGTTCTTGCGTAACGGACCACCGAGCGTCGCCCCGTACTCGTGCTGGTTATCGGATGGCTTGGCGGTGGCGAAGAACGCCTTCGTGTCGAGCGCCTTGTTCCGGTAGTACTCGAACGCGCTGCCATGGAACGTGTTCGTCCCCGACTTGACGACATAGTTCGACGCGCCCTGACCGTTGAACATCACCGCGGTGCCGCTCGTCTCGACCTGGAACTGATCGACGGCGTCTACCGAGATCCCGAACGACAGGTTTCGGCCTTCGCCTTGGACGACCGCGTTCGTGATCGGAATGCCCTCGACGTACATGTCGGTGGTGAAATCCTGCCCGCCCATGACGTTGCCCCAGCGCCCGACCGACTGAACCCCAGGCATGAGAAACATGAATGCGGTTGGATCGCGCGGGCCGCCCGTGTTCATGACGAGCGGAAGCGCTGTATACACTTCGTTGCGAATCGTCTGGCCGAGCCTGGCATCGGCGGTCGCGAGTGTGGGCGTGTCCGCCGTCACGACGACTTCCTGTTTGAGACTGGCGACCTGGAGCGTGACGTTCAATCCAACCACGCTCAACGCATCGACGACGAGGCCTTCCCGCACGAACCGGTCGAAACCACTCAGCGTGACCGTGACCCGATACTCGCCAGGTGGAAGTGGCGTCAGGGCATAGACGCCCGCAGCCGTCGTCTGCCTGACCGTGTCGATGCCAGTGGCGACGTTGGTCGCCGTGACCGTCGCGCCTGGCACCGGAGCGTTAGACGTGTCGCGGACGGTTCCCTGAATCGAGCCGCCGCCGCCGACCTGGGCGTTCGCGACGGTCGACGCAAGCAGCAAGAGTACGGTCGATGCGATCACTCCAGCGACTCTGTGCATGGACGACTCCTCGATGCGATCCGGCCGCGAAAAAGTTACGCCTCCGCCCTTACGTGAGTCAAGCGGTGGTCATACCACTCGGGTCCGGATCGCGACCACCAGTTCCGGACGAGGTTCGCTCGCGTTTCATGGCTGACCTTCACCACCCCGCGCCGGCGGATGTAGCATCCACGTTCATGACAACATGGCTGTTCCTTGCCGTGACGATGGTTGCGAGCGTCGCCGTTCGCAGCGCTCAAGACCTAGTGCCGCGAGAGTGGATCGATCCGGACACCGGACATCGCGTCGTCCGCCTGTCGGACGAACCCGGCAGCCAGAGTCTGTATTTTCACCAGTACGCCTACAGCTCTGACGGTAAGAGCCTGTTCATCACGACGCCGACCGGAGTCGCCGCGGTTGATCTGAAGACCCGCGCCATTGAGAAAGTGGTGGATGGCCGTGTCTCGCTGATTGCGACCGGGAGAAAGACTGGACGCGCGTACTACGTCAAAGAGGGAACGGTGTACGCGGCCGATCCTGGGACCAAAGCGAGTCGTGCGATTGCGAAGGTGCCTGCGCACGGATCGGTCGTGACGGTGAACGCGGACGAGACCTTGCTTGCCGGCACGATTACGGAAGGGACCGTGCCAGACGAGCCGCCCGCGCCGGCAAGCCCATCAACGTCGCTGGGCATGAATTCGCGGGGTCAACTCGGCCGAGACAACTACCCGGGCAAAGGGTCGATGATGGAACGGCGGCTCGCGTCGCGGCTGCCGATGCAGTTGTTCGTGGTGAACACCGCGACCGGCGAGATGAAAACCATCCTGCGCAGCACAGACTGGTTGAATCACGTCCAGTTCTCTCCGACGGATCCGGCGCAGCTGCTCTTGTGTCATGAAGGACCGTGGCACAAGGTGGATCGAACGTGGACGATCCGCGCGGATGGCACCGGGCTGAAGCAGATCCACACCCGCACCATGAATATGGAAATCGAGGGACACGAGTTCTTCAGCAGCGACGGACGCACGATCTGGTACGACCTGCAGACGCCGCGGAGTGAAGTGTTCTGGCTGGCGGGATATGAGTTAGCGACCGGCAAGCGAACGTGGTATCACCTCGAACGCAGCGAGTGGTCGGTGCATTTCAACCAATCGCCGGATGGGACGCTCTTTGCCGGCGACGGGGGCGGTCCATCGAGCGTCGCTGCGCCAGGCAACGGGCAATGGATTTATCTCTTCCGCCCTGAGCTCGTGCCTGACCGCACCGATGGCGTACTGCCAAACTCCGGGGCGCTCGTTCAGCCGGGCGTCCTGCGAGCCGAGAAACTCGTCAACCTGGCGCGCCACGATTACAGCCTCGAACCGAATGTCACCTTTACGCCCGACGGGCGTTGGCTCGTCTTTCGCTCGAACATGTTCGGACCCACTCACGTGTTCGCGGTCGAGGTCAACGCAAGTAAGAAGTAGCGATCACTGGTGCCTCGAGTTTGTCAGCGCCAGTCCATGTACCGCGTCGACTTATCCGTCCGTGCACCCGACATCGAAGCCATTTCACGGCCCAGGCGAAAGCTGTGACGGTTGCACTCGCATGCCGAGCATCGAAGCCGCCTTGCGAATCCGCTCGTCGAGACTCAGGAGCTCGAGTCTGGCGATGGCGGAGCGCGCGACAAGCGCCGAAGCCAGATGAAGCGCGTCGAGCGTTCGAAGCGGTTCGCCAGGAAAACGTTGCCTGGCACGTTCGACGATCTCTGGCCCGATGCGGAGGACGTGCCAGTGGGAGGCAGCGGTCGCCAGGTGGGCCCGGCGATCGGCAGCGTCGGCCTCGGTCAGCTCGCCAAGGGCGGCGGCTCGAAGCAAAACTCGGTCACACTCAACAAGCGTGAGATCTGAAGCGACCACGATTTCCGTATCGGCAAGGGCCTGGCGGACGTGACGTCCAGCGGGTTCATCGAGCAACCAGGACAGCACTGCACTCGACTCCGCGTAGAGGCTCACCGCTGGCCGCGCTCTGCCTCGAGAAGCTGTGCAGCAGTCCGTTTTCGTCGGCCGGTTCGAGGAAGCGGGGGATACTTGGTGGCGTCGCCGGGTTCACCGAGCGTGAGCAGCCCTCGCCGTGCCAGCGCCAACAGCGTCGGCGGAACCGAGGTATCGACTGCCGCCCGTCCCGGGGACGTGAGTTCGGCGACGACCTCGCCACGGTCGGTCACGAGGACGCTCTCGCCCGCTTGAACCTGACGTAGGTATTCGCTCAAGCGATTCTTGAGCTCGCGCACGCCGACGGTCTTCATCGCCACAATGTAGCTCCAAGTAGCTACATTGTCAATGATCCCCCGTCATGTGGCGCCCTGGCTCTCGCACCGTCAGCGGTTCGAGATGCTGCGCGAGTTTCGTTAACGTTGCGACACCCGGCATTCAGGCCGTCAGGATCTCGAGGCCTGAGTGAGACGTGTCCGGCGCCGGACTTGACGTTGTGCTGACACATCGCTCGCTCGATGCCGACGCGTTGCCGGTTTCATCGCCCGCGACGGGCGAGCGGTCCGCCGGTCAGCGGCCGGTGGTGTGTCCCGCGCCGGGATCGCTTCGCTGGCAACGTCGCGCTGCGTCTCGAGATCGGCAATGACACTCCGTAAGAACGTGATCATCCGCTTGCGCTGGGTTCTCGGCGTCGCGCTCCACTTCTCGCTGCCCGCGCGCTTGTGCGCGATCTTGAACTTCAGTCCCGTCATCGATGTTGTGTAGTCGTTCGCGCTTCGCTTCGTGGTGTTCTGATGTGCGAGGACGTACCAGTGGTATTCCGTCCCAACTGGCACGCCCGATCCTTCCGGCGCGCGTCCGGCCCTGCGCTTGGTGACCGCATATCCGATCTGCCACAGGTCGGGAGTGATTTTCTTTTCCCGCCATTCGCCGGAATCGTAATGCCATTTGTGACTGCGGCCGATCTTCATGCCCGTATAGCGGTGTCCTTCGTACTCCTTGAAGTCGTTGTAGGAAACAGCGGGATCGCTCTTCGGTTCGTTCCTCGGTTGTGTCCTTGAGCTGAGCTTTGCTGCCATGGTTGGCGCCTCCGTTCCGCCGCACTCAGCAAAGCAAGAGGCGTGACAAGGCGCGACGTCAGCCATTCGGCGATGTTCTACAATCGAAGAACATGTCTTCGCCCGTGCCCGACCGCATTGGACGCTATCTCATCGAACGAAAAATCGGCGAGGGCGGCATGGGGATCGTCTATGCGGCTCGCGACGAACGGCTCGATCGCACGGTCGCGTTAAAAACGATCCGCGGCGCCAGCGACGAGATGGCGCGCAAGCGGCTGTGGCGTGAAGCCCGCGCCGCCGCCGGCATCTCTCATCCCAACATCTGTCAGCTGTACGAGGTCGACGACACGGACGAGGGACTCGTCCTGGCGATGGAGCTGCTGGAAGGGGAGCCGCTTGGCGCGCGGCTGGCGCGCGGCCCGTTGTCGGCGGCCGACAGCTCCAGCATCACCCTGCAGGCCCTCGACGCACTCGCGGCGGTCCATGCGCGCGGGTTGATCCATCGCGATCTCAAGCCGTCGAACGTTTTTCTCACGCCGCGCGGCGTGAAGCTGCTCGACTTTGGCCTGGTGCGGCCGGCGTCGGGAAGCTTCGGCGCTGTCGATGCCACGATGCTGACTGAGGCAGGGGTCATCGTCGGCACCCCTAACTATATGGCGCCGGAACAGGCACGCGGCGAAGCGCTGGACGCTCGCGCGGATCTCTTCTCCGTCGCCGCGATGCTCTTCGAAATGTTGTCGGGACGGCTGGCCTTTAGTGGCGCGACGGTGATCGACATCCTCCACGCCGTCCTGTACGAGCAGCCAGCGGCGCTCTCCGGCGGCGCGACCGTCGCTGGCCTTGACCGTGTCATCCACAAGGCGCTGCAGAAGCAGCCGGCTGATCGCTATGACTCGGCTTCAGCGATGATGGCCGCGATCCGCGAGGTGATGGCGGCGCATGATTCGGTGAACGTCAAGGCTCCGGCGACGCGCCCGATGACGCGGCTGATCGCGTTGCCGTTCCGCGTGCTGCGCCCCGACACAGAGACCGACTTCCTCGCGTTCAGCCTGCCCGACGCGATCACGATGTCGCTCACCGGCACCCGTAATCTGCTCGTCCGGTCGAGCGCCGCGGCGTCGCGTTTCGACCCGAGCGCGCCGGATCTGCGCAGGCTGGCGTCGGACGCAGATGTCGACGTGGCGCTGATGGGCACCATCCTCCGCGCCGGCAGTCGGCTCCGCGCGACGGCGCAACTCGTCGAAACGCCGGTTGGCACCGTGATCTGGTCGCACTCGTCGCAGCATGCGCTTGACGATGTGTTCGCCATGCAAGACGAGCTGGTGGCTGGCATCGTCGGATCGCTGTCGCAGTCGCTCGGCGAGCCCGAGAGCCGCGTCGGTCGTCGCGACGTTCCGCGCAGCCCCGCCGCCTACGAGCTCTATCTGCGCGCGAACCAGCTCGCGCGCGACTGGGACCACATCGCCGAGGCTCGTGATGTCTATCAGCAGTGCATTGCGCTCGATTCGCAGTTCGCGCCGGCGTGGGCCGGACTCGGCCGCTGTCAGCGAGTGGTCGGCAAGTACTTCGACCAGCCCGACTCCACCCGTGACGCGGAGCGCTCGTTCGAACGGGCGCAGGCGCTCAATCCCGACCTGCCGGTGCTGCACAAGTACTATGCGCAACTCGAGTGCGACGCGGGCCGAGCCGTGGATGCGATGCGACGCCTGCTGCGCCGCGCCACTGCGACGGTGGATCCGGAGTACTTCGCCGGCCTGGTGCACGCGTGCCGCTACGCCGGGCTGCTGGAGGCGTCGATTGCCGCGCACGAAGAAGCGCGTCGGCTCGATCCGACGATTCCGACGAGCGCCATCAACTCGTATCAGATGCTGGGTGACTACGAGCACGTCCTGCGGTTAGCCGAAACCGGGGATCCCGACGGCAAGGTGATGGCGCTCTACCGCCTCGGCCGCCGTGAGGAGGCGCTCGCAGCCTGGCAGGGTGCACCTCCCGATGCGCCGGCGACCTACAAGGCCTGGGACAGGATGATCATGGCGTGCCTCTCCGACGCTCCCGATGCGCGCGACGTGGCAGAGGCCGCTGTCGGCCAGATGACGTGGTCCGATCCGGAAGGCTACATGAGTGGCGCGCTCGTTCTCGCTCGCGTGGGCAGCCACGATCTGGCGCTGCATGCGCTCGGTCTCGCCGTCAACGGCGGCTACACTGTGGTCCACCCGCTGCTCCACGATCCCTGGCTCGCCTCGCTGCGCGACGACGCACGCTTTCGCGACATCCTGCGTCGCGCCGAGACCCTTCGCAATGAAGCGCTCACGGTCTTCCGCGCCGAGGGCGGCGAGCGGCTGCTTGGCCTGCGCGCCGCCGCGTAGCGACCCGGGCTACAGCGCGACCGCGTTCTCAGCAATGTACTGCTCCAGCCTGCTCACCGCGCGGCCGATGTAGTGAAAGCCCTCCGCCCAGTCGACGCCATATCGCCGGCCCAATTCCCGGTCCGATGGTACGCCTCGCAGCGCCGTCGAATCGAGATCCAGGACGACCTGTTTGATGTACTGACGGTTGGCCGTCTCATCATCGTTGCCGAGGATCGGCAGGCGGCGTTTTTCGGTCGCGAGCCGCGCTCTCAGGCGCGCGCCATTTTCACCCGCGGGGCCCTGCGTCACGTTCGCGCGATTGCACGCCACCTTTCGATCGATGCTGCCGCTGATATCGACGATGCGATTGATCAGTTGCGGGCCGCGAGCGAAGTAATACCGTTCGCTCACGCCGTGCGGCTTCAATCCGCTCTCGAGTTGCTCGACGTAGTCGCGGCTCGACCCTGCCATCCACGACGCTGATTCGACGACCTGGCCAGTGACGTAGTGATCAGGATTCTCTTCGTAGTGTCCCCACGGGTCGTAGCAGACGATCGTGTCGACCTTCATGAGCCGGAAGATGTGAATCAAGCGGCCGCGTATTTCCTGCCGCGACTCGTTATCCATCCGGTGATTGCGGTAATTCAGGTTGAACACCTTCGTCAGGCCGAGCGCGGCGGCAACGGCATCGTTGTCGTGCTCGTTGTTCAGCACGATCTCTCCGGTGGTCGCGCCCCGTCCGGCCTTCTCATCGTTGGTCAGGCGGATCAGACATCCGGTATATCCTTCGCTAACCAGCTTGGCGACGGTGCCAGCCGCGAACAGCGCCAGGTCATCGGAATGCGGTTGAATCGCCGCGAGCACTTTCCCGGCATGAGGTCGTCCTGCCAGTGGCCGTTCGATCACGAGTTCTCCTTCGCGCATCGTTTCCGCACGCGGGCCGGCGGGGCTCGGTTGCACGGCGTCGCCCTCACTCAAAAGAGATGGGCGGCGGCGCCGCCGCGTCGCCAGCGACCCCGTCGACAAGGCTTCGAGAAACGTCCTTCGAGTCCACATCGTTGCGACCTCCGAGCGCACGCCCGGGTGGCGCCCGGGTAGCTTGTATCGGACTTCTGACGGGCGATCAAGCCTCGCGAACGAACGTGAAGCTGGGGCGCACGCTTGCCCGGTTCTGTACGGAGATCGGGACAGCCTTCGTGATTCAAGGGGCGTCGCGAAATGTCAGCTCGCGTATCAATCTGCGCGCAGCGTGCTGATCGGATCGATGCGCGCGGCGCGCCGTGCGGGAAGGAACGCGGCAACCAGACACGTCGCGATGATGACGCTGAGGCTGACGGCGTAGGCGAGCGGATCGAACGCGTGCACGGTCGTGCTGAGCATCTCCGCGGCCGGCATGGACAGGAGCACGATCGCGGTCACCGCCGCCAGTCCGCCGCCGGCGAGGACGCCAATCGCAATCGGCCGCATTGACTGCGAAACCACGAGCCTGACGATGTCGCGGGGCGTCGCGCCGATCGCCATCCGCACGCCGATCTCCTTCCTGCGCTGCTCGACGAGGTACGACAGCACGCTGAACAGGCCCGACACCGTCAGCGCCATCGCCAGACTGCTCAGGATGACCGCCATCCAGAAGATCACCTCGAGAACGGCGGCCTCCAGCCGCGCCAACATCCTCATCGTCGTGATCTCGCCGAGCGCTGGATCGACTTTCGTCAGCGCCTCCAGCAACGCGCGTCGTGCCGCATCAGGATTGCCATGGACACGCAGGACGAGCGACGTTCTTGCCTGCTCCACCGTGGTCGGCAGGTAGATGCCGGAGTAGGCGAACCCAGGCATGGTCAGGCCGCTGCGCACGTCGCGGACGACGCCGATCACGGTGAAAAGCTGCGCGGGAACCTGCGGGTCCCCGTCTTCCTGAGCCGGTGCCTGGAGCCGAATCGTCTGTCCGAGCGGAACGCCATTCGGCCAGAAGCGCTGCGCAACCGCATCCGAAATCACCACCACGCCCGCCGCGGGGCCGCGCTCCTCCGGTGCGAAGAGTCGACCTGCGAGTACGTTGATGCCGAATGAATCGAAGTACTCGAGTGAGACGAGTTTGTAGGTTGTCCCGAGTGAGGTGTTGCCGACGGTCGCATCGATTGGCTCGCCGCTGCTCGTCGCCTGAGGCCACGACGCGGCCAGCGAGGCAACCGAAGGATGCTCTGTGATGGCGTGCAGCAACGCGGCACGTGCCGATTCAGTAACTCCTGCCACCACCACCGTGTCGTCTGCCCGGACGCCGACGTCGGCGGTCGCGGCGGAGTACGTGCTGCGGAGAAACACTCCGGCGCAGACAAGCAGGAGGGCGGAAGCGGTGACCTGACTGCCGATCAGCAGCTGTCGCACACGGCTTGGCTGGACGTCTCTCGTGACTTCGCCGCGCATCGCCCGCACCAGCTCGAAGCGCGTCGATTGGAGCGCCGGCGCGAGGCCGAACATCACAGTCGCGACGAACGCGCCTCCGAACAGGAACGCCCACACGCGCCAATCGCCGGGCGGGAGGACAACGTCCATGGACTCCACGAACTCCGGAGGCAGAATGCTGAGCACCATGTGCACGCTGCCGGCAAGCAGGGCGCGAGAGACCAGGAAACCGAGCGCTGCCGCGGCGACGGCCATCAGCAGGTTCTCCGTCAACAGCTGACGCACGATTCGGCCGCGCGTCGCGCCGAGCGACAGGCGGACGCCGATCTCCCGGTGCCGCGACAGGCCGCGGGCGAGCAGCAGGTTCGCGACATTGGCGCATCCGATCATCAGGATTAGTCCGAAGGCGAACAGGATCGGCATGAAAACGACCATCGCCTCACCGCGGTCTTTCGAGATCACGCCGCGGCTCTCGCGGAGATAGAGCTGGAGGCCGCCGTCTTCAGGTTTTCTGATCGCTGGTTCTGCCAAGGCCCACGCCGTGAGCGCGGCCGTCGCCGCGGCCGTTGATGTCGTTGGCTTCAGTCGTCCGATGACGTCCACCCAGTCCTCGTTCGGCTTTTCCGTCGGGCGGATCTGATCGAGAAGCGCAAGCGGCGCCCAGTAGTCTTGCGGCTCCTGGCTCAAGCCGCGAAAGTCGCTCGGCATCACGCCGACGACGGCGTATGGCCGGCCGTTGATGAGAAGTTCGCGTCCAAAGGCGTCCTCTCGCTTTTGGTTGCTGGCTGTTGGCTGCGGGCTGCTGGCTCCTGGATCCCGGCTCGTCTCGTCGTCGGACGCAAAGAACTTCTGCCAGCCTAGCTCGCTGAGCACGAGAACCGCGCGGCCGCCGTTGCTGTTGTCGGACTGCGTCAGCGTTCGTCCGCGAGTCGCCGTGACGCCAAGCAGATCGAAGAAGTTGCCGGAGACGAACATGCCGCGCGCAGCGCGTCCGTTGATCCGTGTGGCGATGCTGGGACGGGCGGCGGTGACGTCTGTGAACACGTCCGTTCCCAGGCGAATCGCCTCGTACTC
>JBKPNQ010000050.1:0-63561 GCA_046732715.1 Acidobacteriota bacterium
GGGGTGGGGCCCCGCGAGCAGTGAGTAATGCAGACACGAACAAGGCGCACTCGAAGCAGGTCTCCATGAGTGCCCGAATCCGGCACTGGTGGAGGCGGGTGTCGGTCTCGCCGTTGGTCATCGGGTTGACCCGCCGGCGCGTCGCATTCCACTGGCAGATGCGCGGTCGCCCGTTGCCGCCTCCACACGTCGTCAAGCAGCTCACCATCCTCCGGTATCAGCGTTCCCGCCGTCTCCGGACGTTCATCGAGACCGGAACCTTCACCGGCGAAATGGTCGACGCCATGCGACCGTACTTCGATCGAATTGTCTCGATCGAGATGTCGCCCGAGATTTACGAGGCGGTGAGCCGTCGCTTTGCCGGCGACAGTCGCGTGACGCTCGTCCTTGGTGACAGCGCGACGGAGCTGCCCAGGCTGCTCGCGACACTGGATCATCCGGCATGCTTCTGGCTCGACGGCCACTTCATGGGCGTCGGCACGGCTCGGGCGCAAGAGGACAGCCCGGTCAGAGCGGAGCTCGGTGCCCTCCTGCGTCATCCGGTCCGCGGCCACCTGGTCCTGATTGATGACGCGCGGCTGTTCCTCGGTGCCGACGGCTATCCGACGATCACCGAACTTCGCAGCTGGGTCGAGCGCGAGCGGCCGGGTTCGCGTATCGACGTTCAAGACGACATCATCCGCTGCGTCCTCGACGCGGAAGATGCCGTATCCTAGCCCTGGTTGAGCACCCTGCACCATTTCACCGAGTTCGCCCACGTCGTCTCGCGGCTGCGTCCGTTTCTCCGGGGCGAACGGATGCGGCTGCTGGCCGTGCTCGCGAGCTCGCTCTTCGTGATGGTGTTCGAAGGGGTGGGAGTGGGCCTGCTCGTGCCGCTGCTGTCCCTGCTGCTCGGTGGCGACAACGCGACGCCGATGCGTCCGCTGCAGTGGCTCGAACGGCAGTTGCCGGGACACTCCCCGGCGTTCTACGTCGGCGTCGTCTGCTCCGCCATCGTCGTGGCGATCGCCGCCAAGAACGTCGCCGCCTACGTCTCGCAGGTGCTCGCCGCCGATCTGAAGAAGCGCATCTCCGTCACGCTCCGCGAAGCGCTGTTCCGCCGCCTCCACACCGCCGACCTCGATCTGTTCGATCGATCGCCCGGCGGTGAGATCGCCAACGTCTTTCTGGTCGAGACCTATCGTGTCGCGCTGGCGATTGACGTCCTCGTCTCGACGCTGCAACGCGGATCGATCGGGCTCTTCTATCTCGGGGCCTTGTGCTACATCTCGTGGCCGCTCACGCTCCTGGTGGTGGCGCTGGCGGGCGCGATTGGCAGCGCGCTGGCTTTCGTCTATCGACGGATCACGAGCGCCGGCGTCGAGTTGACGGAGCTGAATCACCGGATCGCCGCGCTGCTGACGCAGTCGTTCGCCGGGGTCCGGATCGTGCGAGCGACCAACTCGCAGGCGCGGGTCATCGACGAGTTCAGCGCCATCAGTGTTGCCCAGGCACGTGCGGAGGAGCGCAGCACCCACGCGTCATCCTTGCTGTTTCCGCTTACGGAAACGCTGGCGGTGATCGGCGCCATGCTGATCGTGTGCTGCGCTTACGTCTTCTTCGTCAGGCCCGGCCACATGCTGAGCAGCTACCTGCTGGCGTACGGATTCATGCTGCTGCGGTTGCTGCCGCTGCTCAACCAGCTCTACGGCCTTCAGGGGCACTTGCTGTACCTGGCGGGAGGTGTTCGCGAAGTGCAGGTGTGGCTCGACACCCCGGTGTATCCGTCGCGCCCGTTCGGCACGCGCGCGTATACGCCGCTTCGAAGCGCGGTCCACTTCGACCGCATCAGCTACACCTACCCGAACGGCGCGGTGGCGTTGCGCGACGTCGACTTCACCGTGCCGGTCGGGCAGACGGTCGCCATCGTGGGGCCGAGCGGGTCCGGAAAATCAACGCTCGCCGCGATTCTGCTGCGGTTCCGGTCGCCAACGACAGGCCGCGTGACCGTGGATGGCATCGACTACTGGGACTACGCCCCGGACAGCTGGCACCGCGCAACCGCACTCGTCGAACAGGATGCGTTTCTCTTTCATGGCACGCTGCGCGAAAACATTGCCTATGGCTTCGCGGGCGCAACACCCGACGCTATTCAGCGCGCGATAGCGATCGCGAATCTGTCGGATGTCATAGCCACGCTGCCACAGGGTCTGGATACGCTGGTGGGTGAGCGCGGAGCCATGGTGTCGGGCGGTCAGCGTCAGCGGATTGCGATTGCGAGGGCGATCATCCGCGATCCTTCGATCCTGATCCTCGATGAGGCGACCTCACATCTCGATTCAGTATCCGAGCAACTCGTGCAGCAAGCCCTGATGAACGCGTCGCGCGGCCGAACGACCATCGTCATTGCGCATCGGCTGTCGACGATTCGCGAGGCCGATAAGCTGATCGTCCTCGAGCAAGGCCGGCTGGTTGAGGAGGGCAGCTGGGAGGCGCTCGAGGCGTCGGGTGGCGCGTTTCAACGTCTGTTGCGCAGCGTATGAGCGACGCGCGTCCATCGTCCATTCTCTTCCTCTGCGACTTTGCCCCGGGCTTTTCCGGTGCCAGGCATCACGACGCCGGCGTCGGGGGCACTGAAGCGCTCGTCGTGGTGCTGGCCGAAACGCTGGCAGCGCTAGGCATCGCGGTCACGGTGGCCACGCCGATCGCGCAGGAGTGCTGCGACCGGGGCGTCCGCTATCAACCGCTCAGCGCGTCGCGACCTCGTGAAGCCGCAGTGACGGTGCTCGTCAAGCAGTGGAGCACGGTGGCGGACGAGGCGGGCCCGATGCGCGTGTTCCTCGCGACTGACGTTCATGTGCCCGACCGGGAATCGCTGACCCGGTGCATTCGCTGGGCCACCAGCAGCCTTGCGCTGTCGCCGTTCATGCGCGACAGCGTGACGCAGGTGGTCCCGGCCCTCGGTATGGGTGTGCTGCCGCCGCCGATCGCGTTGGAAGACTACGCTGGCGCCGGGGCGTCTCGTGAGCCGGTGTTGTTGTATTGTTCCGTCCCCGATCGCGGCCTGTACTATTTGAAGGATCTGTTTCCTGCGATTCGTCGCCGCGTTCCCGAGGCACGGCTGGTGATCACCTCGGACTTCAGCCTGTGGGGGCGAGCTGCGGCAAAGGACGCCTTCGTGGGCTTTTTTCGAAACCAACCGGGCATCGAGTATCTGGGTCATGTCGATCGCCCACGGCTGGTGGCCGAACAGCGTCGCGCCCGTGTTCTTGCCTATCCCTGCATTTTTCCGGAAGGGTTCTGCATCGCCGCAGCGGAGTGCATGGCTGCGGGGGCCGTGCCCGTGACCACCAACGCGTTTGCGCTGGCAACGACCGTGGGGGATGCCGGCGTGCTCATCGACGGCCGTCCACGAAGCTGGTTCTACCGCCGGCGATTTGTAAACGCTGCAGTCGCACTGCTCAACGACAATCGCCATTGGCTCGAGCGATCGAACGCGTGCCGCATCCGCGCGCAGTCGTATGGCTCGCAAGCGGTCGCCGCACAGTTGCTCGCGCTGGTCGCCCCGGCGGGGAAGGCCGTATGAGCAATCTCGACGTGCCTGTACTGCTGGTGATCTACCGGCGGACTGCGTTGACGCAGCGCGTGTTCGAGGTCATCGCGAAGGCTCGGCCGCGGCGCCTCTTCGTTGCTGCCGATGGGCCCGCGACCGCGGCGGATCGTGAAGCGTGCGAGTTGACGCGCGCTGTCGTGCAGCATGTCGATTGGGACTGCGACGTTCGCCGCGACTTCAGCGACCACAACCTCGGCCTCGACGGGCGGATGACGTCAGCGCTCGACTGGGTCTTTGGCGGAGAAGAGACGGCCATCGTGCTCGAAGACGATTGCCTGCCCGACGCGCGGTTCTTCCGATTCTGTGCGGAACTCCTCGATCGGTACGAGCACGACTCGCGGGTGATGCACATCAGCGGCGAATGCTACCGGAACGGACGCGAGGGCGATTGTTCCTACTTCTTCTCCAAGTATCCGCTGGTGTGGGGCTGGGCGACCTGGCGACGAGCATGGGCTCGATTCGATCCAAAGATCAGCACGTGGCCTCGTTTCGAGAGGCAGCCCGAGGCGCGTGCGCTTTTCGATGGCGCTGATGAACGCGCCTACTGGCTCTCGACCTTCGCTCGATACCATGAGGACGCCGCGGCCGGCCGGACGGCTTCCTGGGACTACGCGTGGTACTTCGCGTGTATGACGAATGGTCTGTCGATCCACCCGGCCGTCAACCTGGTGTCGAACATCGGCTACGGCCCCTTGGCATCCCATACGCGCGAACCCAGCACGCTTGCGGAGCGCCCTTTCGAGACGCTCGAGGCGACTCTCCGTCACCCGGACTGGGTCGTTCGAGATCGGCAGGCAGATCTGGACACGTTCGATCGACGCTTTCCCGGGGCGCTTCTCAGCCGGCAGCGATCACTGCGACATCAGCTTGGACGCCCGGCGAGGTGGGCGCGCAGAATGATGCGAGGCGTCGGTAAGCAGCGGGTGGATTTCTGACGATTGTGGCGCGACGACCTGGCGGCGGACCGAGGTCGCTCGATGTGATTGTTCTGTGCGCCCTCTCAGCTCTCCTCATCGTCTTGGCCGCGACGCGACGCGACTTTCTCGGTGACGGCACCCGACACCTTCCCACCATTCTCGCCGCACATCCCTCACTCGGTGAGCCGAGATGGTTGCTCTTTCCACCGATCGCGTGGATATGGGTGAGAGCGCTGTCGAGCGTCGGCCTGGTGACGAATGCGGAGTCCGCCATCCAGGCAGTGCTGTGGTTGTGCGTCGCGTCCGGCATCGCGTTCTTGTTCAGCATTCGATCGTGGCTGGTTGCGGAATGTGCTGACACGCCGCGGCGCGCAGTGGCGTTGGGCCTGGCTGGTTGCTGCGCCCCGGTCCTGATTCTCTTTTCGGACGTCGCTGAACCACAGATCGCCGCTGCTCTTGTCGCCTGCGGACTTGCGTACGCGCGGCTGCGTCGTGGCGACGGCGAGCGCGGACAGCGAGGGGTTTTCGTCGCAATCGCGGCCATTGCACTCGCTGCGTTGATCTATCAAGGGGCGGTTCTGGCTTTGGGAATGCTGCCGCTCGTCATCCCGCCGACGGCGCGAGTAAGCCATCGCGTCGCGATGGCCACCGCCGCATCTGTGGTCATCGTGCTCGCCGTGATGATTGGTGCTCAGATCGCTGCCGGGACGGAGGTTCGGATAGCGGTCGAGAGCGCCGTGGGTGGTGAACGCAATCCGCTCACGCGGTCACTCATGACCCGCCCGTCCGCCGCGAAGTATCTCGCCGCCGCGATCGCCGGACCGCCGCAGGGGATCGCCGCGCTCGACAACTTCAACGGCATTCCCGCGCTGTGGTCGGGGCTGAGAGATGGGCCGGCTCGGCAACAAGCCATGCTGAACGCCGCCCGGCTGCTGCTGGGATGTGTGATCGTTGGAATCCTCGTCGCGGCCGGCATTCGTACGGCGAGCTGGCGGATTCTCGGAGCACTGGCCGTACTCCTGGTCTTACCCATTCTTCGAAATCAGCAGTACGGCTACCCGAAGTTCTTCATCCTCTGGCCGATTCCGGTGGCGCTGCTCGCAACTCGATGTCGCACTCGCACGATTCTCATCGCGGCTTCGGCGGTGCTCATCGCGAATACCGCGCTCGTCGTCCATGAGATCCGGCGCGGCCGCGAGCGGTCAGCGGCGGTGCGCGAGGAGTATCGCCGGGCAACGCCGGCGACATGCTGGCTCACCAGCGGATGGTCTCCGCCGCTTTCATACCTGTGGCCCGGCACGACGGCCCCGATCCTCGGCCTGCTCGCGACCGGCAGCGATCCCACGACGCAGGCAACCACTTTGACGATCGCGCTTCGTCGCTGTTTCTGCCAGTCGGACGTCGTCTGGACCGATGCGTCATTGCGCGACGCAGGTGTGGTGACATCAATCGCGCGTCACTTTGACTACAGCGCGATCGATTTGCGATCGGTTCTGTCGGATCCCGGACCTGGGGACGGCCTGTCGTTGCCCGGAGCCCACGCCTACTCGAAGCCGGAGCAACGGCGGATCTGCGGGCTGACCGTGGACCGTTAATGCGTTTGGCCAGTTGCCGCTCTCGCCCACGGCCCGTAGTGGCCGTGTCCTACCAGCAACACTATGTGTGTCGTTCTTGACACACCACGAAAATGCTGGCAGGATGGTCCCCACTCCCCGCGCTCTCTTTCTGCTTGTTGACCGTCGGCCCTTTACGCGCGGTGCCGGCCGTGTAAGCGAGAGGGCGAAGCTGTCCCGCGTCGCGCCTGCAGTTCTGAATCCGCGACTGGATCGCACGCTGGACTCGGATCCCCGACCCTCATCCCTGCTTCCGGAATAACACACCAATCGTCCATGCATCACCCGAAGGCCATTGTCCGTACCGGCCTGACCCTCCCGGCCGAGTTGATCGGCGCTGCTGCGCCAGTTCAACGCGCCGCCGACGTCGCCCGGCAGGCGGTGCAGTCCGACGACAGCCTGCTCATCGTTGCCGAGCCGGGGTTCTGTCCGGAGGGGATCGCCCGTGCGATCCATCAGGCCGGACCACGAGCGTCCGAGCCGTTCCTCAAAGTTGATTGCGGCGAACCTGCAGTCGCTGTCGTCCGTCAGCTGTTCGGGTCGGATCGAAGTCCGCGCGCCGAATACGAAACGGCGACTGCCGGCAGTGCGCTCGCCGAAGTGCGGAGGGGTACGATTTTCCTCGCTGACGTGGGTGAGATGCCGGCGACCGCGCAAATGCGGCTGTTCCGGTTGATGCGCGACGGCGAACTGCGGGTGCGCCGTTCGCCATCGCCGATCAGGTTCCGGTTCATCGCCTCGGCCGCGCCGGGCCTGGAAGCGGACGTGCAGCAGCACCGGTTCCGGCCGGAGCTCTATCGCCGGCTGCAGCGGCTGCGTGTCGACGTTCCTCCACTGCGGGATCGTCCAGGAGATCTTCCGAACGTCATCGAGGCCGTCTTCGACGAGACGTGTCAGAGCCGCGATCTGCGCTGCGCGCTGACCCCCGCCGCGCGGACGGCGCTGGCGGCGCTGCGATGGGCTGGCAACCTCGAGGAGCTGCGAGCGTCCCTCGGCCGCCTGGTGGAAAGATGCGCGGGCGGATTGATCCGTCAGGAAGATGTGCTCGCCGATCTTCAGCAGCTCGAGATGCGGCCGCGGACCAGCGTCACCACCCTGACCAGCCTGCGTGAAGCGCGCCTGACGTTCGAGCGCGACTACATCGCAACGGTGCTCGACGCGCATGGCTGGCGCATGACCGAGGCGGCTCGGGTGCTCGGCATCGAACGCGCGAACCTGTATCGGAAGACCCGGCAGCTCGGTATCACTCGCCTCAAGCCTCGCGCATCATGATCCACTCCGCTGCTCGCGCCAGGATCGGCTCTGCCGCCCTCTTGTGCTGCCTGATCGCCAGCGGTTTGGCGCAGGCACAGACTCCAGCGCCGCCAGAGCCGATCGAGTCGATGCCCATTCACGCTGGGCCCTTCGGCCTCCGGCCATCGTTGGCGATCACGAACGTGGGCACCGACTCCAACGTCTTCAACGTTGCCGAAGATCCGCAGGATGACTTTACGGCGACGATTGTTCCGCGCATCGTCGCTCGCGTTCGGGCCGGGCGCCTCTTCTTTTCGTACGGCGCCGCCAGCGACATCGTCTATTACCAAACCTACGAGGACGAGGGATCGCTGAACGGAACGACCGACCTCAGAGTGGACGCCGACCTGGGTCGTCTTCAACCCTACGCGTCTGCGGGTTGGACGTCCACGAAGGAAAGGCTGAACGCCGAGATTGACGCCCGCGCCCCGCGGATGCAGCACACGATCGGCGCCGGCGCACGGCTGCTGGTGGCGTCGCGCACCGCTCTCGTGGTCAACGCGCGGCGATTCGATCTTCAGTTCGATGAGGGCAGCGAGTTTCGCGGGTCCGATCTCGCGCACAATCTGAACTCACGGACCAACAGCATCGAGGGAGGCGTCCAGCTGACGCTGACCCCGCTCACAACTCTCAACCTGACGACGACGGTGCAGCAGGACCGGTTCGATTCCGAGCCGTCACGCAATGCTGATTCGTGGCGCCTGACGCCATCGCTTCAGTTTGATCCGACCGCGCTCATTCGTGGGACGGTGGCGGTGGGCTACCGTCATTTCGATGCGATCGACCCCCAGCTTCCAGACTACAGCGGCGTGGTCGCCCAGATCCTGGCCGGATACACGCTGCTCGAGCGGACGAAGTTCGATCTGGATCTCACCCGGGACGTGCAGTATTCATACGAAGATCTCGAACCGTACTATCTGTCGAATGGCGGCCGGCTCACCGTGACCTATCGCCTCGCCGGACCGTTCGAGATTCAGGGCATCGGTGGCCGGCAATCGCTCGGATACCGCAACTCGGTCACGGAAGGCCCGGCCCACACCGATACGGTCGAGACCTACGGCGCCGGTGTGGGCTATTGGCTGCGGCCCTTGCTACGCGTCGGCTTCAACTGGGAACAGACGCAACGACAGAGTGAGATTCCTGGCCGTCGTTATGACCGGCAACGGTTATTCGCCTCACTGACCTATGGATCCTGAACGATGACGATCCTTCTTTCCATCATCCTGCTGATGCAGGCCGCGAGCGCGACCGGGCCGGCCGAGTACATCGTCGGCCCGCAAGATCGACTCGCCATCACCGTGTTCGACGAACCGACGCTGACCAAGGCCGTCACCGTCGACAGCGACGGGACTTTCGACTTTCCGCTGGTCGGGCGGATTACGGCTGGCGGACTGGCCGTCCGCCAAATCACCGCCGATCTGAAGAAACGACTTGGTCCTCCGAACGGATTCCTCGTGAACCCGCAGGTGAGCATCGAGGTCGAGACATATCGAAGCCAGATCGTGTACGTCAACGGACAAGTACGCGTGCCCGGCGCGGTGCCGCTCAAGGGTGCGATGACGATCATGGACGTGCTCGCGCAGGCCGGTTCGCCGACGTCGGACGCGGGTCCGTACATCGAGATCTATCGAAAACCGGCGGGGCAGGCCTCGCCGGGTCCCCTGGATCCCTCGAAGGCTCCGGCGCCGGAACGCATCCGCATGGACGATCTCCGCAACGGCCGCGCGCAACAGATCGTCCTGCGCGACGGCGATACGGTGAACGTGCCGAAAGCGCAGACCTTCATCGTGAACGGATTCGTCCGCAGCCCGAACACCTACGTGCTCGAAGGGGATGTGACCGTTCAGAAAGCCATCGCGATGGCCGGCGGCGTCACCGAGCGCGGCGCCCTGAGCCGAACCAAGATTGAGCGGATGGTCGACGGTAAGCTGATCGAGATCAAGCCCAAGATGACCGACCTGGTTCAGGCGAACGACACGATTGTCGTACCGCAGCGGTTTTTTTGATCACTCCGGGGCCGTGTCCCTTGCCGGTTGACGAAGTCGTGACCTCCCTTCACGTGGCGAGCGGCCGTCTCTATGGCGGCATCGAACGAATGCTCACGACGATGGCGGACTGTGGCAACGACCGTTTCGAGTTTGCGGTTGCCGCGGAAGGACGATTGTTGACAGAGCTTCATGAGCGTGGTGCCCAGGTTCACTTCCTTGGCGACGTGCGGCTTCGCAATCCGTCGTCGATCCTGCGCGCTCGTCACGTGCTCCGATCCATGCTGCGGACTCGTCAACCGGGCAGCGTTGTCTGCCATGCGCCCTGGTCTCACGCGCTGTTCGCCGGTGTGGCGCGCAGTGGGGGTGTGCCCACGGTCCTGTGGCAGCACGACCGAGCAACCGGTGGGTCGCTTGTCGAGCGTGCGTGCCGCGCGGCGGGGGCAGACCTCGTGATCTGCAACAGCCACTGGACCGCGCGGACCGCTGCCGTCCTGCAGCCGGACGCGCCCTGCCGCGTGATCTATTGTCCGGTCATGTCCGCAACCGCAAGCGCCGACGTGCGCGGGCGAACGCGTGCGGCCATCGGTGCGTCGACCGAGCACGTGGTGATCCTGGCGGCGAGCCGCCTGGAGCCATGGAAGGGTCACTTGGATCTGATCCGTGCGCTGAGCAGGCTCGTTGCGCGCCCGTGGGTGCTGTGGATTGCAGGCGGCGCGCAGCGCCCGCACGAGCGAGCGTACTTCGCGGCGATCCAAGCGGAGGTTCGGCGCCTCGGTCTCGAATCCCGTGTCAGGTTCCTGGGCGAACGGCAGGACGTCCGCGAGCTGCTTGCCGGCGCTGACGTGCTGGCGCAGGCGAACGTCGAACCCGAGCCGTTCGGTGTGATTTTCGCCGAGGCGCTCCTCGCTGGGGTGCCGGTCGTCACGACCAACATGGGTGGTGCTGCCGAGATCGTCTCATCGTCGTGCGGACGGCTCGTCCAGCCCGGAGATGTCAGCCTGTTGGCCGACGCGCTCGATGAGCTGATAGCCGACGCGCGGCTGCGAACCACGTTGGGAGCCGGAGGACCAGCGCACGCGGCAGCTCGCTGCGATCCATCGCTGGTGCTGCCACAGATCGACCAAGCCCTGTCTTCGATTGGCGTCACCACCGCGGCATGACTGACGCGCGCGACGACCAACTGGAGGCGCGGGCACGGCAGAGTCTGGGTGAAAGCAGCGATGCGATTTACGAGTCAGCGCTGGCCGCGCTCCGACGCCGAGGTGCGCGAGGCACAATCGTCGACGTTGGCTGCGGTGCCGGCCGACTGCATACGCGGTTGACCGGGATGATGGATGGGTACGTTGGCGTCGACGCCGTGCGATACGAGGGTTTCCCGGCGGCCGCTCGCTTTGTCCAAGCCGACCTGAACCGCGATCGCATTCCGGTGCCGGACGCCTCGGCTGACATCACGATCTCCCTCGAGACAATCGAACACCTGGAGAATCCGCGCGCGTTCTTTCGCGAGCTCGTGCGAATCGCGAAACCCGGCGGCTGGATTGCGGTGTCGACGCCCAATCAACGGAGCCTCGTCAGCCTTGGCGCCCTGTTGACGAAAGAGCACTTTTCCGCTTTCAGAGACAACAACTATCCCGCCCATCAAACCGCCCTCCTCGACACTGATCTCCTGAGGATCGCCAGAGAGAACCATCTGCAGGACACTGCCATCGAGTTCACACGATCGGGCCGCATGCCGTTTGCTGCTGCACGCTATCCCGCTCCATTGTCTTCTGCCTTTCCACGAGCGCTGTCCGACAACGTGCTGCTATTCGGCAGGAAGCCTCGCTGACGTGCGCATCAGCTTCCTCAGCGTGTCGGATCAATTGGGAGGATCGGAGGTGGCGCTCCTCGGAATGATGTCAGCGCTCAGGCGTCTTCGATCCGACTGGAAGTTTCAGGTCGTGATTCCTGGCGACGGCCCGTTGGCGCGTCGGGTGCAGGACATCGGTGCCGCGTGCGCCATCGTCCGCATGCCGGCAGCGCTGGCGCGTCTCGGCGAGTGGAGCGCCGTCAACGAGCGGTGGAGCGCCAGTGCGCAGATGGCGCTGGGCCTCAGACTGTGCGAGAGCGCGGCGATGCTGCCCGGGTACGAGTCACGGCTTCGTCGCGCGGTCTCGACCTTTCAGCCCGATCTGATTCACACCAACGGTTTCAAGGCGCACGTGCTCGGTGCCCGACTGAAAGAGCGGCAGCAACCGCTCGTGTGGCATCTGCACGAGTACGTATCACCGCGCCGATTGTCGCGATGGCTTCTGGGACGGTACGTGACGCGTTGCAACGCCGTCATCGCCAATTCCGCCAGCGTCGCTGCTGATCTGCGCCGCAGCTTGCCAACGCTGCCGTCGCTGCACGTCGTCCCAAATGGCATCGACCTGACGACGTTCACGCCGGCGGGTTCCCGGCTCGACCTGGATGGCCTCGCCGGAATGTCTCCGGCTGCACCTGGTGTGGTCCGCGTCGGGCTTGTCGCCACGTTCGGGCGGTGGAAGGGACACGACCTGTTCTTGGATGCGGTGCAGAGGGCGGCCTCGTCGCGGCCAATCCGCGGCTACATCATCGGCGGACCCGTCTACGACACCGCGAACAGCCAGTACACCTCGAGAGAATTGCGGTCGATGATCGACGCGCGGCGGCTGCGCGATCGGGTCGGACTGACCGGATTCGTCGACGCCGCGGCGGCGATGCGTGCGCTCGATATCGTCGTGCATGCGAGCACGGAGGCCGAGCCGTTCGGCCTCGTGATCGCCGAAGCCATGGCGTGCGGGCGATCGGTGATCACGACCGGTCACGGGGGGGCCGCTGAACTCGTCGTGCCGGAACATGACGCGGTCGTTGTCCCGCCGGGTAACTCGCAGGCGCTGGCCGAAGCGATCGAACGTTTGGCTGGCGATCGCGCGTTGCGCGACGCCATCGGCGAACGCGCCCGCGAGTCGGCGGTGAATCGTTTTGATCCCGAAAAGATGGCGAGCGCCGCCGCCGATGTCTTTGAAAGCGCCGCGCTGAGGCCGGCGTTCGCCCGTACGGCATGACGATCGCTGGAGTGGCCGTGGGGAGACCGTCGCCAGCCCACACCGGAACGCTGGGGAGCGAGCGATGGGGTTTTCCGGAGATCTTTGTCATCAGCCAGACGCTGATTCCGGCGCTGCTGTATTTCCCTGGGACGCAGCCTTTCCGTCTGTACATCCGGGTCGCCTCATTCGCGATCTCGTTCGCCACGCTGGGGTGGTGGGCGGTTACGATCGCAAAGACCTCGCGTCCGCACCGGGCGCAGCCCTGGATTTTCGCGGCGATGGCGTACGTGGTGGTCATGTTCTTCCACCCGCAGACCGTCTCCACGTTCGCTGGCCTCGCACAGTTTGTTTTGTATCTGTCGGTGATCGCGCCGATCTTCTGGGCCGGCTCATTCGTGCGCACGCCCGGGCGCATGGCCCGGCTGATGGCACTCCTCCTGATCTGCAATGGCCTGAACGCGATCGTCGGCGTGCTGCAGGTATACGACCCGGCACGCTGGATGCCGCCCGAGATGTCTCGCGTGATGACCGAGACCGTTTACGGCCTCGGCACGGTCACCTATCGCGGCGCCGACGGCAGGCTGATCGTCCGTCCGCCGGGGCTGTTCGACACGCCTGGTGCTGTCGCCGGTCCCGGGATGTATGCGGCGCTTCTGGGGCTGGTGTTCGCGACGAGCGCCATTGCTTTGTGGAAACGCGTCGCCGCCATTGCCGCCGCGTTTGCCGGCATTGCGGCGATCTATCTGAGCCAGGTGCGCGTGTCCCTGATCGTGGCGGTGCTGATGCTCGTCACTTACGCCGCGCTCCTCAGCCTTCAGGAACGAAAGGCTCGGGCGACGCTGTTTGTCGGCGTCGCGGCCGCGATCGTCGTGTCGACGTTTGTCTTTGCGCTGACGCTCGGCGGCCAGAGCATCGCCGAGCGGACGTTCACGCTGTTCGCGCAGGATCCATTGGCACTGTACGCCGGCTCGCGCGGCGGACAACTGACCTACACATTCGGCGAACTGCTCCAGAACTATCCGATGGGGGCAGGTCTCGGACGATGGGGAATGATCGCGGTCTACTTCGCCAGTGCGGCGCGCCCCGACGTCCCGCCGCTGTGGGTCGAGATTCAGGTCGCCGGGTGGGCGATTGACGGCGGCTTCGCGTTGCTGCTGCTGAGTGTCGGGGCGATCGTCGTGACGCTGGCCAGCGAGTTTCAGATCGCCCGAACCCACTCGGATCCGCGAGTGCGGGCGTGCGCGGCCGTCGTGCTGGCGGCCAATCTCGGCACCGCAGCGCTGGTCTTCACATTTACCCCGTTTGTCACGCAAATCGGGCTGCAGTTCTGGTTCCTGGCTGGCGCGCTGCACGGGCTGGTAGCGCGCGACCCCATGCGTCCATGACGCCGTGGCTGCTCGCCTCGGGTGACTTCGTTCCGGTCGGAGGAATGGACACCGCCAATCACGCGTTCGCGTCGTTTCTTGCTCGACGCCCCGGCGCCGATGTCCACCTGGTCGCCCATCGCGTCGCGTCCGACCTGTCGTCGCGACCTGGTGTCCACGTGCACAAGGTCCCACGTCCCTTCGGGCTTCACACCCTCGGCGAGCCGCTCCTGACGAGCGTCGCGACCCGGCGTTCACGTGACATCCTCCGATCTGGCGGTCACGTGATGGCGAACGGGGGCAACCTGAACGCCGGCGATGTCGCGTGGATCCACTACGTCCATGCGGCATACTCGCCGGTTGCCGCTGGCGCGCTCACTGCCGCAGTGGGTGCCTTGAAGCACCGTCAGTACGTTGCCGCCGAGCGTCGAGCGCTGACCCGGGCACGCCTGGTGATCTGCAACAGCGATCGCACCGTGCACGATGTGGTTAACCACGTGAACGTCGATCCCGCACGCGTGCGGCGGATCTACTACGGGATCGATGCCGCGAGATTTCACGACCAGAACGATTCCGTCGACGCGAAGCGGCGGCTTGGGTACAAACCGGACACCCCGATAGTTCTGTTTGTTGGCGCGCTTGGCGATCGGCGAAAAGGTTTCGACACCGTCTTCGCGGCGTGGCACACGGTCTGCCGTCGAAGCGGATGGGATGCGCAGTTGCTGGTCGCGGGAAGCGGCGCGGAGCTGCCCAGCTGGCGCGCCCGGGCGGCGACGAATGGAACCGCCAGCCGCATCACATTTCTTGGCTATCGCACCGACGTGGCGGATCTGATGGCGGCGGCTGACGTGCTGGTGCACCCGGCGCGGTACGAAGCATACGGCCTGGCTGTGCATGAGGCGCTGTGCTGCGGCGTGCCAGCCATCGTGTCGTCTTGCGCGGGCGTGGTCGAACGGATTCCAGACACGTTGGCGGGTCTGCTGATTCACGACGCCAACAGCGTCGACGATCTCGCAGCACGGTTCTTGTACTGGCGCGAGCGCGCGGCCGATCTCCGCGTACGTGCGCACCACGTCGGGGCGACGCTGAGAACACGAAGCTGGGATGACATGTCGCGAGAAATTGCGGACATGGCTGAGTCGTGATCCACGCCGGCTTTGCTGACGTCGCAGGTTGCTGGGTCTGCGGCGGCCACCAGCTGACGCGCGAACACGACGCCGTACTCGACCTGGATGTCTACCGCGATCAGCACCCTGAACTGGCCGCCTACACCGGCGCGACCGTCTGGTTCAGGAAGTGTGCGGCGTGCGGCTTCACGCAGCCCGAGCGGCTGCCGGCTCTGCCGGGGTTTTTCGACCGTTTGTACGATCAGCTCTGGGCTTCCGACTGGATTCAGCAGGAATTCGAGAGCGACTACAAGGACTTGATCTTTCAGGTCATCCTCCGGGGGCTCGACGCCCGGACGACGGCGAAGGGACCGTTGCTCGATCTCGGAGCGCATGCCGGACGATTCATTCACTTGGCCCAGCAAAACGGATGGCAGCCGGAGGGAATAGAGCTCAATCCGCGGACGGCCAGCTTTGCCGCGGCGCGAACCGGCCTGCCAGTCCATTCAACCAACGTCGATCGTATGGAGCTTGGCCGACATCGCTATTCCGCGATCACGCTGATCGACGTGCTCGAGCACGTTCCGGATCCCCTCACGCTGCTTGCGCGCGTGACGAGTGCGCTCGCTCCTGGAGGCTGGATCGCCGTGAAGGTGCCCTCCGGTCCGGCCCAGCGCCAGAAGGAACGGGTGCGCGCCCTGCTCCATCGAGGCTATCGCGCGAGGCTGGCGGACAATCTTGTCCACGTCAACCACTTCTCACCCGGAGCGCTGCGAAAGTCGTTCGAGCGCGTCGGCCTGAGTCGGATCACTGTCGAGATTGCTCCGCCGGAGCTTCCGTCAACCAAGGGTCATCGCGCGCGCGCGTCCAATCTGCTGCGGCGATCGCTTTACTTCTGCGGACGCCGACTTCCGGGCGGCGTCCACACGCCCCTGGCGTTGAACCTTCTCGCCTTCGGGCAGAGAGCCTAGAGAACTGGTTTTAAACAGTGTCAGGACGCCGGCGAACGAGCGCGCGAGTGAGCCCACGCGAGCGGCGCGGGGCGGTCGGGGCCCCGCGAGCGAGCGTGCAGGGGAGTGATTCGTGACGAGCGCCCGCGATCGCGGGGAAGCCGGCCTGACGGTTGTCATCCCCACTTTCAACAACGAAGCGATCCTCGCGCGCACGCTCGAGAGTTGGCGGACCCACGCCAATCCGATCAACCTCGAAGTCCTCGTCGTCGAGGACGGTTGTCGCGATGGCACGACCGCGCTGTTGGAGCGCACGGCGACGAAGAACTGGGGCGGCGTGAGCTTTCGATGGATCCATATGGATGACGCGCACGAGTTGCGTTGCACGAATGCCGGTTTCCGTGCCGCGACAGGCGCGCTGCTGATGGCGTGGCAGGACGATATGTTCCTACAGGCTCGCTGGCTTGTGCACGAAGTTATCGAGGTGTTCAATCGCCACCCCGATGTTGGGCTTCTCGGGTTGAGCCGAGGCCTCGACATGTTCCCCGTCCCTGATCCCATCGAACGCTGGGAGGACTTGATCGACTGGCGCCGTTTGCGCAGCACGATCGGCCCGTTTCTATGGAACTGGGTGAGGCTCCAGGAAGTCGACAGCACGATCAGGCCGTGGGTGATCAGGCGTGAATGCCTGCAACGTGTCGGGCTGCTGGATGAAGCATTCGTGCCGACTGAATGGGACGAGGCGGACCTGGCGTTTCGTGTCCGGGCCGCAGGCTGGAAGGTCGCGACGTGCGGCTACGAGCGGCTGGGTGGCTACGTTCACGTCGGGAGCAGCACGCTCGGAACCCTGTCGGACGCCTACAAAGCCCGGGTCCTGCGCAATGGACAGCTGTTTCACCAACGCTGGGATCCGGAGATTCAGCGCAGCCATGCACGAGCGCGATCCACGTGGGTCCGGCCAATGACGCTGCAACGCTGGGCAACGACCGCCATTCAGGCGCTGCGCGCGTTGCCGAAGCGTGGCCGGTCTCGCCGAAGCGCGAACGCGAAGGCGGAGCGGAGCTTGGGAATCTAGAAGCCGTCTCAAAAAACTGACGCTCGTTGCCACGGTGCGGGCGAGCATGGCGAGCGAGCCACGCGATCGGAGCTCGCCGACGAAGCGGCGAGCGAGAGCGCGTGTCGGGGAGTTCGAGGGCAAAGCCCCTCGAGAAGACTATGAGGAATGCCGCGTTTGCGGTGGCGCAGCGAGCCTACGCAGTCGGATTGCGCGCGCGATACGGCCGCACGGGAATGCCCTGGCGTGTTCACGACGTCACAGTGCGCATCGATCCGCGCGTTCGTCACCTGGTGCCGCACGATTCCGAGGCTGCGCTGTTTCGTTTCATCCAACAACGTGTGGGGCCCGGCGACGTCGTGCTGGATGTGGGTTCGTTTCTTGGCGTGTATGCGGTACTCGAGGCGTTCCGCGCCGGGCCAGCCGGACGCGTCGTCGCGTTCGAGCCCACCGCTTGGAGCGCGTCGGTGGCACGGCATCACATCGCCTTCAACACCGAGCGCGCCGCGCCGGTGACGCTGGTTGAAGCCGCAGTCGGCGATTCGGTCGCTCGCACGACGCTTTACGAGTACGGCCAGCCCTACGTGAACTCGCTCGCTGCCGCCGTGGATGTTGACGATGCGCCGACCGCTCGTCCCGTCGATGTCGTCACCATCGATGATGTGTGCCATCGGCTGAACATCACACCGACCTTTATCCGGATGGATGTACAGGGAGCGGAGTTTCACGCGTTGCGTGGCGCACGCGAGACGATTCAACGGGCGGGTCAGCGGCTGACGATCGTCGCGGAGATGCACCCACAGTGCTGGCCGGCGTTCGGGATTCAGCCGGACGACGCGCGCGCGACCATCGCATCGCTGGGTTTAACTGCCGAACCGCTCGAGTCCGGCACCGATCTGTTCGGTCGCGACGGACACATCGTCCTGAGGTTGGCCGCCGCGTGAAGATCGTCGTCGCTCAGGACGCCCTGCACGCTGAAGGCGGCGTCGAATCGTACCTGGCGGCGATCATCCCGGCACTGCGAAAGCGCGGGCATTCGATCGCGCTGTTATTCGTCCGGCGCCGCAGCGGGATGCCGCTGGTTGGCGACATCGACGGCCCTGTCGTCGCCGTTGATTCCGAGCAGCTGGATTTGGCGTTTACGGAACTGCGTGCCTGGCGGCCGGACGTGTGCTTCTCGAACAACATGGCTCCCTTGGACGTCGAGATGCGTGCCCTGGCCGAATGGCCCGTCGTGAAATTCATGCATGGCTACTTCGGGACCTGCGTGAGCGCGCTGAAGACGCATGAGTTTCCGGCCGCTGTCGCTTGCCACCGCACGCTTGGCCCCGCGTGTCTTGCGCTTTACGGCCCGAGACACTGCGGTGTCCTCACGCCCGCCGCGCTCGTCGGCGGCTACCGCTGGGCCCGAGCGCAGCAGCGGCTCCTGCCTCAATACGCGACCGTGGTGATTGCCAGCAATCACATGGCTGATGAATACGCGCGTCACGGAGCGCCACGCGAACGGCTCGCGATGCTCCCGCTGTTCCCATCGCTTCCAGTGGCGCCCAGTCCTGGCGCCGCACCAAGGGATTCGATTCTGTTTCTCGGTCGCATGACACACCTCAAGGGGGGCGATGTCCTCGTCCGGGCGGTCAGTCGCGCTGCAACGGATCTCCGGCGCCCCATTCGCCTGGTCATGGCTGGGGACGGGCCACAGCGGGCGACCTGGCAGCGGCTGGCCGTTCAAGAACGTGTGGATGCCGATTTCCCCGGCTGGCTCGACGAAAGCCGGCGCATCAGTGCACTGAGCAGCGCGACAGCACTGGCCGTTCCCAGCATCTGGCCGGAACCCTTCGGTCTCGTTGGTCTCGAGGCGGCTTCGAGGGGAGTGCCTGCGATCGCGTTCGACACCGGAGGCATCACGCAATGGCTCCGGCACCAAATCAGCGGCCTGCTCGTACCACCTGCGGATGGCTCCGCTGGAATCGCGAAGGCACTCGCGACCATCTTGGACAAGCCGGACCTTCGTCGCCGCTTGAGCGATGGCGCAATCGCGACCGCGCGCGAGATGTCGCTCGACGTCCACGCCGACGCCCTCGAACGAGTACTTCTCAGTGCGGCTCGTCGATCTCGCGCGACGTCTTCTCACCTGGGTGCGCAGTCATGAGCGTGCGTTGGCACATCATCACTCCCGAGCTCCCTCCCGAGTGCGGTGGTGTGGGGGACTACACAGCGCAGATCGCAGAGGGGCTGGCACGGATCGGTGATTCTGTCGCGGTGTACAGCCCCGCGCACGCTGCTCGATGGCAGCCGGCGGAGTCCCTCGAAGTCGTGACTCTGAGCGATCGCTTCGGCATGCGAAGCATGCGCGATCTGTCGTCGCGAATCGACCACGATCCCGGGTCGCGATTGCTGGTTCAGTACGTGCCGGCCGTGTTCGGGCGTCGTGGAACGAACGTCCCCTTCTGCCGGTGGCTGTTATCGCGGCGGCACGCCGGTGTTGACGTCCGCGTGATGTTTCATGAACCGTATCTCTATCTGCGTTGGCGGCCGGATCACATCGTGACGGCGTTCACGCAACGGGCCATGGCGGCAATCCTGCTGGATGCGGCAAATCATCTGTACTTGTCCACCGACACGTGGCGTCGCTATCTTGCTCGATTCCGGCCGCAGGCGGTACGGGACGCTGTGACGTTGCCGATTCCATCGGCCATCCCGTCTGTCGATTCGTCGCACGCGGTGAACGCCACCAGGCAGGCGTCGATCGGCGACTCGACGTACCTGGTTGGGCACTTTGGTTCGTACGGCGACCACATCGCCCCGATCCTTGCGCGCACGTTCAAGGACCTTCTCTCGACCGACGCTCGCCTCGCGGTGCTGTGTACTGGTTTTGGCAGCGACCGGTTTGTCAAACGTCTGGCCGCGGAGTATCCGTCGTTCCGCAGTCGCTTGACCGGGGTTGGACGCGCGTCGCCACACGACATCTCGGTACAGCTTCAGGCCTGCGACGTGTTGCTTCAGCCCTACCCCGACGGCGTGACCACGCGACGCACGTCTGCGATGGCCGGTCTCGCCAACCGACGCGCGATTGTCACCACTGACGGGAAGCTGACCGAAGACGTCTGGCGGACGACCCGTTGCGTCGCGCTCACGCCAGTTGATCCGGCGGCGCTCTCGCACGCGACGCGCGAACTCCTTGACGACGTCGGCGACCGTGATGCGCTGCAGTCGCGGGCTGCGTCCACCTATGCAGCGTGTTTCGCGCTGCGACACACAATCGCGGCACTTCGCGCCGACTGTCTCCAGCTGTCGACGGTCTGAGTCAGGCCGCGGCGATTTCGATGCCTCACACCATGCCCCGACTGACCGTCGGCATCACGACGCGAAATCGACCGGCGTCGCTGCAACGATGCGTCGACTCGCTCCGGCATATCGATCACCTCGCGCCAGAGGTCCTGGTATTCGACGATGCATCCGAAATACCGGCCGCTGATGCTCTGACCGCCGTCCCGCGAGTACGAATTATCCGCGACGAACGCGGTCCAGGCTGCATCGTCGGACGCAATACGCTCGTCCGCGCCGCGTCCGCCACCCTGGTTCTGCTGCTCGATGATGACGCCGCGCTGCTTGACGGGGCGAGCGTGGAAGGCGCGATCGCGATTGCAGAACGTGATGCTCAAGTGGCGGCCGTTGCATTCGCGCAGGCGAACGTCGATGGCACGGCGTGGCCGGAAACCATGCAACCCGGGCGCGGGCAGTCGGCGCGCTATGTCCCGACATTCATCGGCTTCGCCCATCTGATCAATCGAGACGTGTTCTTGAGCCTCGGTGGCTATCGCGAGAGCTTCGTGTTCTACGGCGAAGAGAAAGAATACTGCCTGCGGCTCCTCGAGCACGGCTACCGCGTGGTCTATCTTCCCGACGCGCTGGTCATTCACGCGCAGGACGCCGCCGGCAGGTCGCCGCAGCGGTATCTCAGATACGTGACCCGCAACGACTGCCTCAACGCGCTCTACAACGAACCGTGGTGGCGGGCGATCTGGCTCGTGCCGGCGCGTCTCGGCCTCTACTTCAGAATGCGTTCGCGCTGGGGCATCGAGGATCCAGAGGGTTTGAGATGGATCCTGTCCGAGCTGACTGCGAACGCGGGCACGGCGCTGCGATCGCGCAAGCCGGTTTCAGGCAACACGCGGACGCTGTGGCGTCACCTGCGCGACGAGAACCAGCCTTACGGGCCGTCTTGAAATTGGTGCATGGGTGAATTGGTGAATTGGCGAATGGGGCTTCGCACGCGCTACCGCGCGTGCTGTGAAAGCGCGGCGGTAGCCGCGCGACGCAAATTCACCAATTCACCAGTTCACGGATTCACCAATTGGTGAATTCGCCCGTGAAACGCCTCCTGACGATCGGTCACTCCTACGTCGTGGCCCAGAACCGGCGGCTGGCCCATGAGATGGCGCGTGCAGGTTCGGGCGAGTGGCAGGTCACTGCGGCGGCTCCGGCGCGGCTTCGTGGAGATCTCCGAGACATCGAGCTCGAGCCGATTCCTGATGAAGCCTGTGCGGTGGTTCCGCTGGACGTCCGTTTTGGCTCGCACGCCCATCTTCGTACGTACGGCAGGCAGCTGCGTTCGCTCCTCCGGCAGCCGTGGGACGTGATTCATTGCTGGGAAGAACCGTACGTTATCGCGGCGGCGCAGATCGCGCGGCTGGTTCAACGTCCAGCGCGATTCGTCCCGGCGACCTTTCAGAACATCGCCAAGGCGTATCCGCTGCCGGTGCGTGTGCTCGAAAGGCGTGTGATGGCTCGGGCCGATGCCTGGATTGCATTCGGCCGAACCGCCTACGTGGTGCAGCGTGATCGGCCAGGGTACGCGTCGAAGCTCGCGACGACGGTGAGCCCCGGGGTGGATATCGATACCTTTCGTCCCGACCCGTCTCAACGGCACCGTACTCGCGAACGCCTAGGCTGGGACTCGAACGACATCGTGGTGGGTTTTGTGGGCCGGTTCGTCGAGGAGAAGGGAATCGACACGCTCTTGCAAGCCTTCGCGCGCGCCGCCGGTTGCTGGAGTCTTCTTTTCGTTGGCGGTGGCGGGCTGGCATCGCGAATCGAGTCCGTCCGGCATCAGCATCCCGCCCGCGTACGCCTCGTCGAGGACGCGTCGCATGACGACGTGCCGAGGTATCTGAACGCGATGGATGTGCTGTGCGCGCCGAGTCGAACGACCGTGCGATGGAAGGAGCAGTTCGGCAGGATGCTCATCGAGGCCATGGCGTGCGGGGTGGCGGTGATTGCGAGCGACAGCGGTGAAATCCCTCACGTCGTCCAGGATGCCGGTATCGTCATTGCGGAAGGGGATGCTGCGAGATGGGCGGCGACGATCGATCGTGTTGCCGCGGATGGCACGCTGCGAGACGATCTCGGGGCGCGCGGCATGGCGCGGGCACGCGCGGAATTCGCGTGGCCCATCGTGGCCCGCCGCCACCTGGACTTCTTCGAAGAGGTGTTGTCGAGATGAGTCGTCTGCGCGTGGCGATTCTCGCTGACTACCTGGAAGAAGGGTGGCCGAGCATGGATCTGGTCGCCGAGATGCTCCTCGATCGATTGAGCCGCGAGCATGAATCGACGATCGATGTGACGCTGATTCGGCCCCCGCTTCGACGACGATTCTCGAGAGTATCTGCCCGGCGGCTGGCGTTCGGCGTCGATCGCGTGACCGCACGCCTGTGGGATTATCCCCGCCACGCCAGCGCGCTCAAGAGCCAGTTCGATCTCTTTCACGTCGTCGATCACAGCTACGCCCAGCTCGTGCACGAACTGCCGCCCCACCGTACGGTGGTGACGTGCCACGATCTCGATACATTCCGCAGCGTCCTCGAGCCGGAGCGGGAACGTCGGAATGCAGCGTTCCGGGCGATGACGCGGCGGATCCTCAGCGGGCTGAGAAAAGCGGAACACGTCATCTGCGACAGCGAGGCCACACGGGCGCTGCTGATTACGAAAGCCAGGTTTGCCGAATCGCGGACGAGCGTCGTTCACAACGGCCTCCATCCCAGTTTCACGCCGATGCATGAAGCCGCTGCGGATCGCGAAGCGGCGCGGCTGCTCGGGCCTCGAACGAGCCACGTGGACATCCTGCACGTCGGCAGTGCGATCGCCAGGAAGCGAATCGACGTGCTCATACCAATCATCGCGGAGCTCGGCCGCGGCACCCGCCTCGTGAGAGTGGGCGGGCCGTTCACGGCAGATCAGGCGGCACTCGCGCGCGATCGTGGCGTCGAATTCGCTGTGCTTCCGTTCGTCGATCGAGCGACGCTCGCCGCCGTCTATCGTCGGAGCGCGCTGCTCGTGATGCCGTCCGAGCGGGAGGGATTCGGCTTGCCGCTTCTCGAGTCGCTCGCGTGCGGCACGCCGGTCGTGGCCAGCGATATTCCAGCGCTCAGGGAAGTCGGCGGTGACGCGGTGACGTACTGCGCGGTTGGCGAGGTGGAGGGCTGGACTGCGGCCATCGGCGGCCTCCTCGAAGAACGGATGCACCGGCCCGACGACTGGGCCGCGCGCCAGGACCGGGGGATCAGGCGGGCCGACGCTTTCAGCTGGTCGAAGTACGCCCGCGAGATCGCAGCGCTCTACGATCGCGTTGCAAACGGGGACAACTGATTGGGTCAGGGCCTGTTTGATAAACGTGATGCTTGATTTGAGGTGCGAGCGAGCATGGCGACCGAGCCACGCGAACGGCCCGCCTCCGCCACGGCCAAGCGGCGAGCGAGAGAGCGTGAGGGGAGTCCGAGGGGCGAAGCGCCTCGGAGAATGATTCGTGCTGAGAGTGCTGCACGTCGGCAAGTACTATCCGCCGGTTCCCGGAGGCATGGAGCGTGTTGTCCAGACCCTCTGCGAAGTGACCCGCAATCGCCTCGACAGCCGGGTGATCGCATTTCATCGAGAAGCATCCACCGTGGAGGAAGTGGTGGCCGGGGTGCCGGTGACCCGAGTGGGCACCCTGGGACGAGCGGGATCGGTGCCGATCGCCCCGATGCTGGCTGCCCATCTTGCCCGGGCCGCCGCCGACGTTCTGATCGTGCACGAGCCCAATCCGTGGGCGCTGCTGTCGATGCGTTTCGCACCGACGAAGATCCCGTTCGCGATCTGGTTTCACAGCGACGTCATACGCCCGCGGCTTCAATATCAGCTCTTCTATGCGCCGATTGCGCGACCGGCGTACGCACGCGCGCGAAGGTTCGTGGTGTCGTCCCCCTCGCTTGCCGCCGCCTCTCCGGTGCTGAGTCGATTTCCCGCCAAGACGACGGTCATTCCCTTCGGCATCGATCCGGGCGCCTGGACGAGTACGCCGGAACGCGCGCAACGGGCGACGGCCATTCGTGCCTCCGTCGGCCGTCCCATTGTGCTTTTCCTTGGGCGACTGGTGCCGTACAAAGGTGTCGACGTGCTGATAAAGGCAGCCGCCCAGCTGCCGGTACACGTCCTGATCGTGGGAGACGGGCCGATGCGCGGACCCTGGATGCGTGAAGCAGCCGCGCACGCCGATCGCGCGACGATCGAGTTCGCGGGCGAGCTGCCGGACGAAGAGGTCAAAGCCTGGATGCATGCGGCGGACGTCTTGGTGCTGCCGTCCATCACGCCGGCAGAGGCGTTCGGGGTGGTTCAGCTCGAGGCGATGGCGAGCGGCACGCCGGTCATCAGCACCAGCGTTCGATCGGGCGTGCCCTGGGTGAACCGCGACGGCGAGACCGGTCTTGTCGTGGCGCCCGGTGATGCGTGCGCCTTACGCACGGCGCTCGAGACACTGCTATCGGACGCGGCGCTTCGTTCGCGGCTCGGCGCAGCCGGCGTTGACCGCGTCCGCGCCGAGTTCACCCTGCACGCGATGGCTGATCGCTTCGTGGCGCTGTGCACCGAAGTCGCGAACGCATCGTGAAACGGTGCTTCGATGCGGCGCTGGCCTTCGCCGGTCTTGTCGTGTCCCTGCCGCTCTGGATCCTGTTCGCTGCCGCGATCAAGTTGGAGGACGGCGGACCGGTCTTCTTCGTTCAGGACCGAGTCGGCCAGGATGGTCGCGTATTCCGTGCGTTGAAATTCAGATCCATGCACGTCGATGCGGAACGCGCGACGGGCCCGCTGCAGGCACGCAGCGGGGATAGCCGGGTCACGAGCGTCGGCCGAGTGATGCGCGCGACGGCGATGGACGAACTGCCGCAACTCTGGAACATTTTTCGCGGCGACATGAGCTTTGTCGGTCCGCGAGCGCTGCGACCCGGCGAGATCGAGCTGGAGGGCGGCACGCCGGTGCCACTCGAAGCGGTGCCTGGGTACGCGGAGCGAATCCTCGTACGGCCGGGGCTCACCGGTGTCGCGCAGGTCTACGCCGCCCGCGATATCTCGCGACGATCGAAGTTCCGGTACGATCGTCTCTACATTCGTCGTCGATCGTTCGCGCTCGACGTACGTTTGATTCTCCTGTCGTTTTGGATAAGCTTCCGGGGCACATGGGAATCGAGGGACCGCAAATACTGATGGCGGACCAGTGCGACGTCATCGTGGTTGGCGGTGGCCCGGCCGGTCTGCTGACCTCGCGCGATCTCGCGGCATCCGGATTCAGCGTCGTCGTGCTCGAAGAGCACGACACGATCGGCGTTCCGGTGCACTGCACTGGCGTGCTCGGCATGGACGCCTTCGACGAACTCGATCTGCCACGGGAGACGATTCTTCACACCGCTCACGCGGCCCGCTTCATCTCGGCCGACGGTTCATCCGTTCTCATCGATCACGAGCGCGTGCGCGCGGCGGTCATCGACCGCGGGCGATTCGACGCATCGCTGGCGGCGAATGCGACGGCGGCGGGCGCAGAAATCCGCGTCGGCTGCCGCGTCCGTCAGATCGACGTGGAATCGGACGGGGTCACCGTCTCGGCCGCGAGCGGACCGGTTCGTGGACGCGCGTGCGTGATCGCGTGTGGTGCCAACTATCGCTTCAATCGGCAGCTTGGCCTGGGTCTTCCGCGCCTGTTCGTTCACAGCGCGCAGAGGGAAGTGCCATTTCCCGAAACCGAACATGTCGAAGTCTACCTGGGACGGCAGATTGCGGCCGGCGGTTTCGGTTGGCTGGTGCCGTTCCGTCGGGGGGACACACCGTTTGCGCGGCTTGGAGTCATGTGCGAGGGACGGCCGCGCGCCGCGTTCGCGGAGCTGGCCAATCGGATCCGTCGCCGTTTCGAGGTGTCACTGGATTCAGACGAGCCGCGAATCAAGGTCCTTCCGCTTGCGCCCGTCGCCCGGACGTGGGCGCGGCGAGTGCTGGCGGTCGGGGACGCCGCCGGGCTCGTCAAGGCCACCACCGGCGGAGGAATCTACTTTGGCTTGCTCAGTGGACGGATTGCGGCGGAGGTGCTGCGTGACGCACTGCACGAGGATCGTCTCGCAGCGGCGCGGCTGCAGGAGTACGAGCGACGATGGCGCGCCCGATTGTGGCCGGAGATTCGCGCCGGGCTGGCGTTCCGGGCGATGGCCAGCCGGCTCAGCGATCGGACCATCGATCGAGTGATCGAGCTGGCGCGCGTCGATGGCATCGTCCCGCTGCTGAAACAAACGGCCGACTTCAACTGGCACGGTGCCGCGGCCCGCTCGCTCTTGCGGCATCCGTCGTTCCGGCGTGTCGTCTTCAGCTCGATTTGGAGTTGAATGTTGCGAGAACCGTGACTAGGCTCCTCCCGCGTCAGCGCGAATCGTCACCATCATGTCTTCGCCGTCCCCTCCGCTCATCGAATCCGGGCATTACGCACGCAAACAGATCTTCAGCCGCAACGCTATCGTGGCCTGGAGTCATCGGCGCCGCTTTGCGCTGGCCCGTGAACTGGCCTCGGCAGGCGCAGGGGGCGCCCTGCTGGACTACGGGTGCGGTGACGGAACGTTCGTGGCCATGGCGCACGATCTTTTTCGAGAAACCGTCGCCGCCGACATCGACGTCGAACAGCTGGGTGATTGCCGCGCGCGGCTGAACGCGCTGGCAAACATCCGGTTTGCATCAATTGAGGCGCTGCGCGAGGCTGATCTCCACGCCTGCTTTGACGCCGTGGTCTGCATGGAGGTGCTGGAACATTGCCCCGCCGATATCCAGCCGCAGGTGCTCGCCGACCTCGATCGCGCGGTGCGGCCGCACGGTGTCGTTGTCATCAGCGTGCCGATTGAGACAGGCGCCACGTTGGCGGTGAAGCAATTGGTGCGTGCCGCGGCTGCCGCCACGGGGCTGGCCGAATACTCGGGCCGCGAGCGCTACCACCTCTCGGAATTCATGCGCATGCTGCTGGCAGGCGACACGTCTCAGATCGAGCGTCCCGTCAGCACCGCGAGGACGGCTGATGGGGCGACGGTTCGGTTTCACGGCCACAAAGGGTTCAATTGGCGCATTCTCGCCCGCCTGATAGAACGTAGGTTTGTCGTCGAGCGACGATTGTATTCGCCGCTCCCGCTCACCGGCTCTTGGCTCAATAGCCAGGTCTGGTTCGTCTGCCGAAAAAGATGACGCAGGTGAGGAACGCGCGAATCGGTGTTGTCGACCGCCGGTCAGCCGACGGGTTTGGTGTCAGCTGATTCTGGCAGTGGGCGTACTGCGCGGGGATTGTGCGGCAGCGTTTCGGCGTTCCTCGGCCGAAACCAATCCGAGAGCCGAATCATTTTTCCCCGCTGGCTGCGGAGAAGCCCATCGAGCTGCTGCAGAATGGGCAGCGTTTCGGCCAGGGTGCACACGACGCCGACTCCGCGGTCGATTGCATGCTGTTGCATTGCCAGGTTGATATCGCGAAGTAGCAACAGCGCCTTCGTCGGCCCGGCGCCGATAATCTCCGCGCAGTTCACGAATTGATCGTCGATCGCCAGGTCCAGCCGGAGCGCGTTCGCGAGGTCGCCTCGTGATCCAGGCACCGTGATGACGGCCGGCAGGTAGAACCCCTGCTGTTCGAGCCACCATTGTGTCTGAAACTGGACGGTGTCTCCAGCGCTTGCCGGACGCTTCGTCAGGAAACACACCTCCCACTTTGCCGACCGGGTCAACGCGTACAGCTGCGCGATCGCCGCCGGCTCGTAAGCGCGCACGCCCATCCACCAGTTCGGCGTCCGGGCGATATGATTCCAGACCCGTTCGATGTCGAGGGGGTCGACGGTGGCCTTGTCGTCGCCGGACTCCACCAGAACGTCACGCCGCAAACATTCGCGGGCGGTGGTCTTGAACGCCGTCCGGAAATCCGCCAGCACTCCGTCGATGTCGATCCCGAGCCTCAGCCCCATCCGTCCATAAAAATACTCTCAAACGGCCTGCTGCCGCTCGTACGACGCGATCGCGGCCACGACCGCGGCCAGCGCGGCGTTCGCTGGCATCACCAGCCCAGTTTCCCAGAGGCCCTGGAGCGCAACCGCCGTCAGGCCGCAGGCGGCACCGGCGCGAATCCAGTACGTGCCAGACTGATCCGCTGACAGTTGCTCGCGTACGGCACCTGTCAGGCACCGGATCCCACCCAGCACCAATCCCAACAACACGACGCCGCCTTCCGCTAGCGCCTGCAAGTAGTGATTGTGGGCCTGGTTGAACTGCACGACCCTGTCCGCGCGCTGATAGAAGAGCATCGCCGTCCGGTAACTTCCCGCACCGCTGCCGGTCAGCCAGAAGTTGCCGACGAGCGGCAGCGTGTCTCTCCAGATTCGCACACGGTTTTCGATGTCGGATCCAGATTGCGCGAACCGGCTGGCGAGCCCTGGAATGTCAACCCGGGCGACGGCGATGCCGGCCGTGATCAGGAGGATTCCGATCGCCCACCATTTCGCTCGCCGCAGTGGCCGCCCGGGAAGCGCCTGCGAAGTGATGATCGCGGCAGCGCCCAACGAGAGAATTCCCGAACGCGACATCGACGTCAGCAGCGCCGCGACCATCACAACGGCGGCGACGACGAGCCAGGCCATGCGCCCATCCGCGATCCGCGTCACGCGCGCACGGGCGTTCACGAACTGCGGGGACGTGGCTTGCGGACCGCCGGCACGCGTCATGATGTAGCCGACGCACAACGGCGCAGCCATGATGACCCACGTGGCGAAGTGATTCCGGTTGACGAACGGCCCGAAGGGAAGAGGGCCTTCGTACTCGGTGGGGAAGCGCCAATAGATCGATCGCCCCGCCGTGGCGGCCTGCGCGATCGCCAGCGCCGAGAATCCCAGGCCGATTGCGCTGATGCCACGGACCGTCTGGCGCAGTCCTCCGTGTGCGAGCACGCTCCGTGCCGCAAAGAACAAGGCGAACGCTCCACTGACAATGACGGCGGCCCACATGGTCGATGCCGCGTCGATCGAAAGCGTCGTCCACGCCGAGGTCGATGGGGTGAGCGTCAAGGCCTGCCGGACGATTTCCGCATGCGGCGAAAGAACGTTGACCACACGCGCTGGCAGCGGCACGGCCTGACTCACACAGAAAACGCCAATCGCGATGAGGACGCGATCGAGCCGTCGGGCACCACCTCGCCGCGACGGACCAGCGTGCCGTACGAGCGCGAACAGGATGCAGCAGAGGCTAAAGGAGAGGGCGACGCGCGCCGAGCGGCCGCCGAAAGCCGCAAGCGGCCAGAGAATCAGGAGGACGAGCGCCACGACGGCGCCGCGCGCTGCGGTCGGGCCGTCAGGCCGCAGGCGGCGCGCTCCCGTAATAGGTCTTGTAGTTGTACCCGTAGTAACGCGCGTAGTAGTACTTGTTGCGGTCGAAGTCCACGCGGTTCAGGACGACTCCGATCGAACGCGGTTTCCCGGCACGGAGGGTCGCCAGGGCGCGCTCCGCGTGAACCCGCCGCGTCATCTCTGACCCGACGACAAAGACGACGGCTGAGACATGTCCGGCCAGCACCACCGCATCCGTGACGGCGAGAACGGGGGGCGTGTCCAGGACCACCCAATCGAACGGCCCATGGGCCAGATTAGCAAGAAAGCCTTTCATCCGCTCTGACGCGAGCAGTTCCGACGGGTTCGGCGGCGTTCGTCCCGCGGCAATCACGAAGAGGTTTGGTTCGCTCGTCCGCTGCACCGCCTCCCGCACGCGCGATTGGCCAACGAGCAGTTGTGAGAGACCGGCTTCGTTCTGGACGCCCATGACCTGGTGCAGTCCGGGCCGACGCATGTCTGCGTCGATGAGCAGCACGCGCGAGCCGCCGAGCGCCAGGGCGGTCGCCAGGTTACACGCCGTCGTGGTTTTGCCCTCGAGCGGCTGGCTGCTGGTGACGGCGATGACCCGCGATTCGCCGGCGCCCGTAGTGAAGACGAGCGACGTTCGAAGCGAGCGGAAGGCTTCACCAAAGTCATGCGGCACGGTCTCCGAGAGCAGCGGAACACGCGTCCCGCGAATCGCCGGCACGAGGCCGAGCAGCGGCAGGCCGAGCCGCTTCGACACATCCTCCGGCGTCTTCACGGTGTCGTCGAGGTACTCGATTCCGAAAGCCAGGCCGAAGGCGACCAGGATGCCCGCCATCATCGCGGTGAACCATTCGCGCCGGGTGTTCGGAGAGAAGGGCCCGCCCGGGACCTCCGCGCGATCCATCACCTGGACGTTGTTCGAGCGGCTGTTGCTGACCACCTGCAGTTCTTTCTGTTGTTGGAGCAGCGACTGCCACAGCTGTCGATCGCTGTCGGCCTGCCGTTGCAGAACCACGTAGCTGCCGCTCTTGCGATCGAGATCCATCGCCTCGTGCTTCTGCTGCTCGAGCGAGGCCGCGAAGCTGCGTTCTGCTGCCACCGCCGATTCGTAATCGTTCTTCACCGACTCGATGACCCTGGCGCGTTGCGCCGTCAGCGTTTCGCGAGCGTTCTTGATCTGCAGATCGAGCTTCTGCATTTCCGGATGGCTCGGCAGATAGCGCGACGACAACCGCGCGCGCTCGGCGAGAAGATCCGTCAGCCGGTTCTTGGCTTCAACCACGCCGGGCGTCGCGGCCACGACGGGGAACGAGTCCGCGACATCCAGGGCGGGATCGACCGACTTGAGCTGGTTGTAAGTGGCTTCTTTCTGGAGCCGCTCCGTGCGCTGGCGCGTCACCGTTTCGTTCAGCGCGTTCAGCCTCGCGATGGTGATGTTCTGTCGATCCCCGAGCGACAACGCATTCTGATCTGTGCGGTATTGGGTCATCGCCGCTTCCGCATCGGTGACCTTCTTCTCTTGTTTGGCCACCTCTTCGCTCAACCAGCGGAGGTTCTTCTGGTACGTGGCGAGGCGAAGCTCGAGGTTCTGCACCGTATATTCCTCCGCCAGCGTATTGGCCGCCAGCGCGGCAAACTGCGGATCCGAAGACTCGTAGACGATTTCCACCAACCGGGTCTTCTGTTCTGGAACGATGCGGACGCCGCCGAGGAATTGACTGATGAGTCCGGATTCGGCCGCCTCTTCGTCGGGGCTCGGCGGCTCGACCGGGACCGGCGGCTGCCGATGAATCAGCGACTGCACGGTGCCGCTGATCTTCCGGCGCGCGTCCGCGATCATCATGCCGATGCCCTGACGCTTTGGCGCCGATCCGTTGAACAGCGGATGATGCGCCAGTTGCAGCCGGCGAACGACCCGTCGCGCCAGCCCCCGGCTTCGGAGAATGCTGTACTGGGTGTTGTAGTAAGGATCCGATTCCTGCCAGAACGCCGGATCGTTCGAGTTGAGATTGCCAACGGCCGTAGTGCGCTCGTCCTGGATCATGACCCGCGAGCTCGTCCGATACATCGGGACCTGTGAATAGGTCTGCACCATCATCACGCCGACGACGATGACGAAGGCGGCGCCCGCGATTCGCCGATGTTTCAGAATCGCCGCGATGCGATCGAGCAGATGAACCGGCTGCGATCCTCCCGGAACGGGAAGCGACGTGCCATCCATGTGCGGAGCTGACGTCGCGGACAGGTCCTGGGTATCAAACATTGAAACGTCGGCTACTGCGGACTGATCGGGCGACTGCCGTTCGTGCCCATGGCCGTCACGCCGACGCTCGCTGCGGCTGCAATGGCGGCGACCGCCGCGTTGCTGAAGAGGCCGGCGAGCCGTGGACGCCGCGGTGGCAGTCTCACGAACGTCGCCACGGTTTCTCCCGCTTCAACCCGGAAGCTCTGGCCGACCGCCAGCACCCGGTCAAGGTCGCTGAGGAGCTCGACGACGTACGAACCGCCGCTGATGGAATTGAACGCGAACTGCCCCTCCTCGCCGGTGACCGTGTTGGCTTCGACCCGGCCCGAGTGCGTGTTTCGCAACCGCACTTTGGCCTTCGGAATCGGCGAATTGTCGCTGTCCCACGCCACACCGCGGATAGTGGCGGTTGCCCCGGGACGCGCTGAGGCGGCGCGACTCTGAAGCGGCGCAGCGATCTGCATGGCGATTGTGACCAGCAGCATCCAGGCGACAGATTGACCCACCCGGCGCACAGACGAATAGCTACGGCTCATTGATACCTTCGCGGAGGCGAGCCAGGACGCGTGAGTTGGGGGGAAATGCCTCGTAGGTACTTTAGTGCAGAGTGCGGGGCGGAACAAGCCCGTAAAGCACACAGCCACACTCATTTCACAAGTTTCCGGGCGGTTCGGTCGTCAACCCCTGCCCACCGGAGCTACCCCAATCAGCTATCGGCTCCCGCCGAACGGTCCATGCGCCCGGGCACCGATCCGCGTAGCGACACAATACACCCGATTACGTTTTTGGGGCCAACCGTGGCGGCGTTCTATTTACGGCCGGTGACGATCTTGACCGCACCGTGAACACCGCGGTGCATGTACAAAACCGGGAGCAGCAGCACGCCGGAGGCACCAAGGTGATAGCTGTCGAGCATGTACCGCGGAGACGGAAGCAGCACCTCACGTAGCAGCCGGACTCGATCCCGCCAGCGGCCAAGACCTCGAACGTTCCACCACAACTCGTGATGCCATCGTCGTCGGGCACGCAGATAGATTGCCGACGGTTCAGCAGTCGCAGCGGCGGACCACGTCGCGACAACAGCCGGGAGTCGGGTGTGAAAACGCTCAGACGTGACGGTCAGCTGGTGCGCGCAAATGCAGGCCATGCCCTTGTTGATGGCGAGTGAAGCAAAGCGCTCGAGTTCGGGTGGGGGCAGGCGACTGACCAGCAGGTGAATGTCGTAGAACCAGATGAGGCGGTCTGCGTTCCGGTGATGCATCACCGGATGAAGACATGCAAGCAGCAGCGCGTGAGCGCCGCCGGCGCCACGGGCGCTCGGTCCGAGCGCGCGGATCGGCACCGACTCGGCACTGATCTCGTCGAAGGTGATGACGTCGGCGAAAAGCGACTGGGTACTGATCTTCCAGTGAACGTCGAACACGTGTTCGATCCCGAGGCGATCGGTCTTCGCCATCTGAAACTGGCAGAAGACGAGTTCGCCATCCGTCATCGGCGGCTCGGCGTAGCCGCACTGTTTGAAAACCCGTCGGACGGTTTCAACGTCGGACCGGCGCACGAAGATGTCGGTATCGGCGTGGGGTCGGAGCGCCGGCGACTCGTAGACGAGGTGGCTGAGTGCCGCGCCCTTGAAGACGATCGGACAGATGCCGTTCGACGCGAGCGCTTGAAGAAGCTGCGCGATCTCGGCGGAGCGCACGAGCTGGCGCGCCGCCGATTCCCGCGCACGGCCGGCGAGGTCCGCTCGAACATCCATTGGCCACCCGCGGACGTACGGATTGCGGGCAAGCTGATGGTGGAGAAGCTCGGATACCTCGAGCGCGTCGCACCTCGCGAGCAGCGCCTCGCGTGAAAGGTTCAACTCACCCCACTCGACAGGCTCGCCACGCAGCGCCACGCTCAGCCGCTCTTCAAGCATCATGGGCGTCCCACTACCGTGACGATCGTATTGTCCCCGGCTTGTCGTTGAGCGACGACCGTCAGGTCTGCGGCTCTCGCCTCGCCTTCGATCTCGCCTGGCGTGAACGCGTGGGTATAAGAATAGGATGGATGGCCCTCGCGGTTGTTCCAGACGAGATCGCCGGGTTCGAGCCGCCAGTCTGAACGGCAGAGGGCGCTGCTCAGTTGTCCGACGCGCACCAGGATCCCGTTGGGGCGAGGCGTGTTCGAGGCCACGCTGAGCACGATGTGGCCATCATGTTTCAATACGCCGGCGGCTTTGCGGAGCATCGCCACCCGCGTCCGCGATTCAGGGATCGCCGAATAGCAGTAGTAGGAAAAGATCACGGTGTCAAACGCTCCAACGATTGAGGCGTCTTCAAAGACCCCTTCAATCAACGTTGCACTCAATCCCCGCTCGGCGAGCGTGCGGTGTGCGATATCGAGTGCGGCGCGGACAGGCTCGATTCCCGTCACCCGACAGTTTCGCTCGGCCAGCGGCAGCAGATCACGTCCGCTTCCGCATCCAATCAGCAGAACCTCGTCGCCCGGCCTGATGAAGCGGTCCGCGAAGTCGATCTCCCACGACATGAGCCGCGACTCGTGCGATCTGTGGCGTTCGTAGAACGCTTGCCACATTCGCAGGCTGTCGTTACGCATGTCCGCCAACTGTCGCGTGCCAACGGCGAGGTAATCGGTCAATCTGACCGCCCGCTGTGCCATTCGGCCATTCCAGAAGAGCAGGGCCGCGAGGAGCCTGCGGAGTCGCGCCATTTCTGCTAGTCGATTGACGCTTCGATATCGGCCAGGACGGTATCGCGTACGCGGCACAGGCCGCTCACATCCCTGGCGTAAGAAAGCGTCTTCACCGGAACAGCCGTAACGAGCTGCGCGACGAACTCGAGCTGCCTTTTAAGGCGATCGGCTTCGGACGGATAGTGCGCCGCGGTGTGTGCGAGCACGGCAGGAAATGCGTCAGCTGGTGAGAGCCGTTGAATGATCGGCTCCTCCATGGCGCGGCCGTCGGCGTCGTGCAGGATGTAAATCGCCGCGACTCTTACGGGCATCTCCATTACCCGCCCGACCTCGAGCGGCATGATGAGTTTCTCCGTGACGGCGTTCATTGGAATGCCACCGGCGTCGGCACCAAAGATCCGTGTCGCCATTTCGCGATACAGCTTGATCCGCGGCGGACCCGGTTGTGCGAACCAGCCTGACACGTCGCGTGTCAGGATCAGCATGTCATCGGTCACGAGCCTCGCGCCGCTCTGGACGAACGCCGCGACGAGGGTGGACTTGCCTGCGCCGCTGTTTCCGAGAAACGCGGCGACACCGCGATCGGTGCTCACAGCCGTCGCGTGCAACGGTTCCCACCCCAGGCGAACCATGGAGAAGGACAGGGCATCGACGAGGAGGTACGCGAGCAGCGCTTCGTTGTGCACGGGCGCCAACGTCCGCGCCTGAATGTGCCGGGCGTCGGCGGCGACGAGGAATTCAAACAGATCGCTCCAACGCCGATACTGCGAGCCATCGGGCAGCGCCGCCGACTGTGCCCAGTTCGACGACTGGGTGGCGGGAACGCACGACGCCGCAGCCGCAAGCTCGTCGCGATTTCCCTCGACGAACTCGACATCCCAGCTGCCATCGATCACGGGAGCACCCGGGACTGGCCACGGCGTGCGCACCCGCACGCCGTAGAGAGACTGGACGACACCGCCGCGGCTGGGGACCATCACGCGCGCTCTTCTTTCTGACAAGCGAAGCGACGCAGGAGAAGCTCCATGCCGCACAGGTCAATCACCCGGTTGGCGAGGCGAGCGTCCGGTGCGCCCCTGATCGAAGCCCTCCACCCGTCGAGAAGGCTCCATAGCACGGGACCATCGACGTATCCGAGCCGCACCGACATCGCGGTGGGACCAAGAATCTCCGAAATCAGCGGGAAGTCGTCGTCGATGCTCCGATTGGCCAGCTGCGTGAACTCTCCTTTGCTGCGTCGATCGACGACCACATCGGGGACGACGCCGCGCATGGCCTCGCGCATCAGGCCGCGGGGAATGCCATCATGCGACTGAATGTCTCCGGGGATCGCCATCAGGAACTGAAGCAGATTGCAATCGAGGTAAGGAAAGGCCATCTCGATCCCGTGCATCGCGCCCAGCCGCGCGTTCCACTCCATGCATTGCAGGTGATATCCCCGCCGGCCCTGCTGGTAGATTGCGCGCGCGTGGCTGGTGCCGTTGGGTTTCGGCGGTCGCTCGCCTTCGAAACGCTCGCGCAGCAGGCGGCGAAAGCGATTCGTGAACCAGGGGGAACGCCATGGTTCGTTTCCGCGTCGCCGAAACCACCGTGCGGTGCGCAGCATGCGCGCCGGAAGTAGGCGTGATACGACATCCGCCACGAGCTTGGTGGCGAGCCGCCGTCCGCTGATTCCCCACCCGTCGGAATGTCGCTTGAGCAGCCGCCATTGCCCGGATCGACACAAATCGATCAAGTAGTCCGAATCCGAGAGCACCTGGTCCCCCCAGTGTCCCGTCACCAGCCGGTCTGCTCCTGACCTCTTGACCGCCGCGAGCATGGCCTGACGCTGGCGGGTGAGTCCCTCGGCAAGCGGTGACTCGGAGTGCCACACCTCGTCCCCGGCGTGTTCCATGAATCCCGCTCGCTGCGGGATCCGCTCGATCGCAGCGCGGCAGGATTGCTCGATGGCGTCGACATACTCGCGTTCGTCGGACGGTCCGCCGCTGCCTGAATAGTTGAATCCCAGAACGGCAGGGCACGGTGACGCCCCGCGCCGGACGAGATCCTGTGCGACGCAAAAGATGTACGCGGAATCCAAACCTCCACTCACCGAGACGGCGACGGGATGCGCGCTGCGAAGCCGGTTTCGTACCGACGTGGCGAACAGCTCATGAAATGCGCACGAGTAGTCACGAAACGCCCGAAACCGGATCTCACGACACGTGTCGAATTCGAAATAGCGGCGGAGCGTTGAGCCGGTTTCCGACACGATGAGGATGTGAGCCGGGGGCAGCGAGTGAATGTTGCGGAAGAAGGTTCGCTGCTGACTGTCGGTCGAGAGGAACTGCAGCACGAAATCAGCCAGCATCAACTCGTCGGGCGCCGCATCGACCCCCGCGGCCAGCAGCGCCTTTGCTTCTGACGCGAAGAGAAAGGCCCCGTTGACGCGCGTGTAGCAGAGTGGACGGACGCCGAGACGGTCGCGGGCCAGGAGCAGCTGCTTGCGCGGCTGGTCAAACAACGCGAAAGCAAAATCCCCGTGCAGGCGCTCGACACAGGACTCGCCGTATTCGAGGTACGCGGTGCGAACCAACGCGTAGTCCGGGCAATTCGTGGCGAGTGGCCACCTGGTTGATAGCGTGTCGAGGACTTCGGCGCGATTGTCGATCCGGCCGTCGAACGCACACGCGACCCGCGCGGATCCGATCGAGTAAAACGGGTCAGGGCTGGTTGACGATTTTTGGCCGAGTGCGACCGGGCCCTCGACCCACGACTCGATGTCGGTCAGTCCCTGCGGACTCACGCGCTCGAGACAGCGGTCGACGAGTGCACTGTTTGCCGGCCGTCCGTCAAGGTGCCAGTAGCCAAAGACGCCGCTCATGCAAGGAGTGTGGCGAAGTGACGATTGTTCCGACTGGTCGAACCCCGGACCAGCCCTACGGCATGCCGGAGTTGAACGTCTTCGGCTGGCCCGCTTCGCTCCGATCGCTCTGTTTCGCCGCCGTGATCTTCCGAAGGTCGCCGTGAACCGTCAGCCTGGGAGGCGAATACGGCAGCTTCTCGCGATCATCGGGATCGGGAGTGACGACGGTGTCCATAGGTTCAGTGACTCCGCGTGGCGAGGGCCGAAGTGAAGCGAGCCTATCAGAAAAGAATACGCGACTCCAGAATTCCAGTCCGAGCAGATCGATCGAGGCCGGATCCACCGTCGCCGCGTGCTGGACCAGACCCAATCCACTGGTCGCTTCGAGTTGAATCGACGGGGACAGATACGCTGCGGCTCGATTGATGGTGAACGCTGAACCCTCTCTCCACCGGCGGGCAAGAATCTCGTCGGCAACCATCCCGCGCATGGCGTCGCGCAGAAGCGCTCGCGGGATGCCGCCGCGATTCTGGATCTCGCCAGGGATGCTCATCAGGTACGCAATCAGATCCCGATCGAGGAATGGCGTTACCGAGTCGAGTCCGGAGTTCGTCGCCAGCTTTTCATCCGCTTCAAACTGAAGCCGATGCGACTTCGAACGGACGAACTGATAGATGTCGCGCGCGTGTGCGCTGGCGCACCATGGCCGCTTGATGGGCGCGCGCGTGCGGTTCAGGCGCCCGGCGATGGCGGCACTCACCAGCGGGCGGCTCCAGTCGGGCGCCGCGGTCTTGAGGACGCCACGCACCCGGGCCCGCCATCCGTGCGGCGTCAGATTGAGCAGGAGCTCGCGACGGAAGCGCGAGTGAAAGTACGCCGGGTTGGCGTCGACGAACCACTGCTGATACTCGCGGAGATGGCGGGCGATTTGCCGCCAGGCAAGGCGGGCGAAGAGATCGCTCAGATAGCCGGTGACAAAGAACAGCTGATCGCTCCACTGACCGGTCAGGATCGTGCGCGCGCCGGACTGCCTCGCCGCGACAAACATCGGCTGCATGGCGTTCGACGCCATGTCGAATCGCGGCCACTCCGAGTGCCACGTTGCCCGCCCAGCCGATTCGCGATCGAGTGGTGCCATCGCCACCCGATCGATTCGCACGCCGAGGGTCGATTCAAGGCAGCCGACGAATCGCTCTTCCTCCGAGCCTGAGCGGTGTTCGGACGTGCACCAGACAGGCCGCAATGGAATGTTGATGGTTCCTCGTTCACGCAAGTGGTGAGCGATGCAGAAAACCACAGACGAATCCAGCCCGCCGCTGATCGCCAACGCTGCCGGGCCACTGGTTCGCAGCCGCCGAGTCACCGCCTGGGTCAAGAGCTCCCGCAATCGGTCTGCGTAGTCCGCATAGGATCGGTACCGCGTCTTGTCTTGCGGGTTGAAGTCCCAGAAGCGCCGGGAGGTGAGGCCGCGAGCGGTGACGGTCAGTTGGTGTCCAGGAAGAAGGGCCTGGACGCCGCGAAAGAACGTGTCGCCCTCATCGTCGTACGGAAGGTGATCGCGAAGCAGGAAATCGGCGATCAAATCCAGGTTTGGTTCGCGTCGCACATCCGGATGAGCGAGGAGCGCCTTGATCTCCGATCCGAAGACAAACGTGCGGGCGTCACACCAGTAGTAGAGTGGCCTGCAGCCCACGGGATCGCGCGCCAGCACCAGTCGTTTGTCATCCGCCAGGAATGCCGCGAGGCCGAAATCGCCGACGATCCGTTCGAGGAAGACCTCCCCCCATGCGCGAAGCGACGCGAGTACGACCTCAGCGTCGGATGATCCAGGGGTCAGGTGTGACTCGGCGAGTTGCCGCAGCAGATCGTCGCGGTTGTCCAGCCTTCCATCGAACACCAGAACGTTGCCGCGCACATCGATCGCAGGCTGGCGCTCGTCGGCCGATTCAGGCGCCACCCGCCGGACGTGCGCAGCGAACCCGACGCCGCTGCCGCACCAGACCGCGTCACAGTCCCCACCCCGATGGGCGACACTCGATCCGAGTGCGGCGATGAGCTGACGCTCGATGGGGCGCCCGTCGAAGTGCCAGACGCCCGCGAAGCCGCTCATGACAGGTCAGGCTGGGAAGGCGGCCACGAAAAAAGGCGCACGTACCGCGCGATCTCTGCAGGCTTGCTCAGAAGCAAGCGCGCTTCATGCTCGACCCACGCATGAGCCGCGAAGCGGCTGTCGGCGTGTCGAATGCCGAACTGAACATTCGATCGGTAGCCATAGCGCGACAACAGGCGGTGCAGGGTCAGCGCCCGGGTCAGACAGGTGGTCTGAGGAATGAATCGGCCTGCCGCGAGGACGGCCCACTCGAGTCGATCCACGTCTGGCTTCACGGCTCGTACGCTGTGCGTCCGCGCAGCTGGCGATGCAAACCGATTCCACGGTCGTAGCAACAGCGAAAACCTGATCCAGAGGAGGATCAAGGCGGCATGGCAGAGCAGTGCGACATCGAAAGGGGTCAGCCGCAGGAGCCGACGAAGCCGCATGCTCACGTGATGTCGACGAGCCCGTGATTGGCGAGCTCGCCCAGGAACGCGCGCATGTCGGTTTCGAGCCTCGACTCGTCGACGTCATAGTCGCGCATCAACGATTCACAGAGCCCCGCAAAGGTCACCGGTTCGCGGAGCAACTTCCAGACGTGCGTTCCCATTGGATCGAGCCCGTAATACACGCCGCTCTTGAGGTTGACAATGGCCGTGTCGCCGGCCAGGTCGCACGAGGCCTGATCCTGTGAAACAGCGATGCGGGAGTCGCGTGACAGCGTGGTCACGGCTGAAAGAATAGCACTGCGAATCGCGAGTCGCGAGTGGCGAGCCGCGAATCAGGGTCAGTGGTACAATCGCCCGTCGCTGACATGGCTCGCGGTCTGGACGCTCTCACGTCGCTCACACTCAAACACGTACGCGATCGCTGGTGGAATGACGCGTTCGCCGAGTTTCTCGAGCAGGCGCTCAAGCCAAGGCCCGGCAAGCGCATTCTCGACGTCGGCTGCGGCGTCGGCACTGCCGAGATCAGCTTCGCGCGCCTCCAGATCTCTCAGCTGCGCCTGTTCGGCGTAGATCTGCTGGCCGATCGCGTCCGTGAGGCGCGCGATCGCGTTCGCGGGATCAACGCGCGGGCGGGATTTGCCGCCTCCGACGCCGTTCACTTGCCATTTGTGGACGGCGCGTTCGACTGCACCTTCTGCGTCGCGGTTCTGCAGCACGTGCGCGATGTCCCGATGGCGCTCGCCGAACTCGGTCGCGTCACACGTCCCGGCGGCCTGATTCTCGCGGTCGAGCCCGATAATGCCGCACAATACTGGTTCAGCTCGGTTCCGTCCGGCATGGAGGCCTTCGAGCTGGGGCGCCGTTTTCTCACCGCGCTGGCCCTCGCACGCGGCGAGGCACCGGCGGCGGCCATCGGTCCTGCGCTTCCAGGGCTCTTCTCCGCGTCCGGCATAACCCCCTTGTCGGTCGACCTGTTTCCCGTCTCCGCGTCGTATGTCGGGTCACCTCCGCCCGCCGTATGGAAGGCGCGGGCCGAAGCGATCGAGGCAGCCATCGCCCACGCGCCAAGCGATTCGTTGCGAAGGCTTGGCAGTGACTTCGCCGGCGCAGTCGCGCGGTACGGACGCGACGCCACCGCTGCGGCTGCGTCGTTCGTCGAGATCCAGAACGCCATGCTGTTTGCGTCGCTCGGCCAGCGGCCTGATTCCGCATGACCGAAGGCTGGCGCGGCTGGGACGACTACGCGCCTTTTTACGACTGGGAAAACGCGAGAACGCTGCAGCGCCGGGACGTGGCGTTCTGGCAGCAGCTTGCCGCGGCCCAAAACGGCCCGGTTCTCGAACTCGGTTGCGGGACCGGCCGGATCGCGGTTCCCGCAGCCCAGGCCGGAGCCCGCATCGTCGGCATCGATCGGTCGGAGGAGATGCTGGCGCGGGCCCGCCGGCGGGTGAAACGCAGCCGACTTTCGGGGCGGCTATCGCTCGTGCGCGGCGACATCCGCGCTCTTCCATTCGCCGGCCGCACGAAGTTCAGTGCGGTGCTGGCCGCGTACGGCATTCTGCAGTCGCTCACACGCGAACAAGATCTTCAGCGCACGTTCGAATCTGTCGCACGGGTTCTCAAGCGTGGCGGACTCTTCGCGATCGATGTCGTGCCGGATCTGCCGAAGTGGGACGAGTATCGCAATCGCATCAGCCTGACGGGACGCCATGGCCGCCATACGACGCTGACGCTGGTCGAAACCGTCAGGCAGGATCGCGCGCGCCGCCTGACGATCTTCGATCAGGAGTATCGAGCTCGGACTGGTACCGAACGCCGGGTCCATCGCTTCTCGCTCACGTTCCGTACGCTCTCCGTTCCGCAACTGACCCGCCGCCTCGATCGCGCCGGTTTCCGCGTGTTGTCTGTGTTGGGGGACTATCAGGGTGGACCCTGGGACCCGCGAGCCGACGTATGGGTGATTCTCGCAAAAAAGCGCTAATAGAAAAGCTACCAGCTTCCCGCCTTGAGTTTTGCTGCCAGCTGGAAGCCGGAAGCTGGGAGATGGAAGCTGATTGAAAAGCCGCAACCGGCCGCGCGATCGCGACCGGCTCAATCAGCCCCCGTCAGTGGTAAGATGAGCGGTCCAATAGACCGGTTTCTTTGGGAGTTTCATCATGTCCGGCCATTCCAAATGGCATACCATCAAGCACAAAAAAGGGGCTGCCGACGCGAAGCGCGGGAAGATTTTCACGCGCATCATCAAGGAACTGACCGTCGCGGCGCGTAGCGGCGGCGGGGATATCGACAGCAACCCGCGTCTCCGCACGATCGTGGCGGAGGCCAAGGCGGTCAACATGCCGGCCGACAACATCAAGCGCGCAATCCAGCGCGGCACTGGTGAGTTGCCGGGGGTGTCGTACGAGGAAATCAACTATGAGGCCTATGGCCCCGGAGGGGCGGCCGTCATCATCGAAACCTTGACCGACAACAAGAACCGCACGGTCGGGGAGATCCGTCACGTGTTGTCGAAACACGGCGGCAACCTCGCCGCGGAAAACAGCGTCGCGTGGATGTTCGACAAGAAGGGCTACATCGTCGTCGAGAAGGCGAAGGCAGAGGAAGACGCGTTGATGGCGGCCGCGATCGACGCCGGAGCCGACGATATGCGCGACGACGGCGACAGCTGGGAGATTGTCTCCGCCCCCGATGCGTTTCAGAAGGTGCTCGACGCGGTGAAAGCGCTCGGCATCGAGCCGGGCGCGGCGGAAGTCGCGTTCCTCCCGCAGAACTACGTGAAGCTCGAAGGCAAGCAGGCGCAGCAGATGATCAAGCTGATGGAAGCCCTCGAGGATCACGAGGACAGCAAGAAGGTCTGGTCGAACGCCGATATCGAAGAGAAGGAGATCGAGGCCTCGTTGGCGTGAAGATCTTCGGGATCGATCCCGGCTCCGAGCGCACCGGGTACGGCTGCATCGACGCCCTGGGCAGCCGTCGCCATCTCGTCATCTACGGATCGATATCGGCTCCCGCCCGTTCGACGTTCCCTGAAAAGCTGAAGTACATCCACGCAGCTCTCGCGGCACTGCTCGATCGGCATCGTCCTGACTGTGTCGCGGTGGAGAACATCTTCCACGCGCGGAACGTACGCAGTGCGTTGCGGCTTGGGCATGCGCGAGGCGTCGCGCTGCTGGCGGCGTCGGAAGCCGGTCTCTCCGTGGTCGAGTACGCTCCGGCTGAAATCAAACGTGCCGTGGTTGGTTTTGGCCGGGCGGAGAAACACCAGGTACAACAGATGGTGAAGCTCCTGCTTGGCCTCGACGAGCTGCCCTCGCCCTACGACGCGTCGGACGCGCTTGCCGTTGCGATTTGTCACGTGCACAGCGCAACCGGCATCGTCGTGGAACGCGCGGCGATCGAGAAGCCGCGGACCGCGTTGCGTAGCTGGAGAGACTATAGGCCGCAGGAAAAAAGTTAAAAGTTAAAAGTTAAAAGTAAGAACTACGACCGGGATTCACGCCAGGACAAAACCTAAAGGAATGATCGCGCTACTACGCGGCACGCTGGTCGACAAGAATCCCAGCCGGCTGATTGTCGACACCGCCGGCGTGGGCTACGACGTGCAAGTGCCGCTCTCGACGTTTTACGTGGTCGGAGAGCCCGGGACGCCGGTGACGCTGCGCATCCATACCCACGTGCGTGAGGACGTGATTGCGCTCTATGGTTTCGCCACCCCGCTCGAGCTCACCCTGTTCGAACGGCTGATCGCGATTAACGGGATCGGTCCCAAGCTGGCGCTGGCGGTGCTGTCGGGAATCGAACCGGCTGATTTCGTCAAGGCGATCCGGACGCAGGATGTCGCGAGGCTGACGGCGATCCCCGGCATCGGGAAGAAAACCGCCGAGCGGATCGGCCTCGAGCTGAAAGATCGTCTGCCGGTGGCGCTCCACGGGTCAGGCCAGGAATCCGGGTCGGCAACCCGCCCTGAGGACCAACTGCGCGACGATCTGCTGTCCGCCCTCGTCAATCTCGGATATCAGCGGGCGGTGGCGGACAAGGCGATTGACGCGGTGCTGCGGAGATCCGCGGCAGACGGATTCGAGGCAGTCCTGCGCGAAGTTCTCAGGGGACTGATGAAGGCATGAGCGAGAGTCGCATCGTCAGCCCCGGCCGCGGGGACGAGGACGCGCAGTACGAGGCCGGGCTGCGGCCGCGGACCCTGGACGACTACATCGGTCAGGACCGGATCCGAGAGAACCTTCACGTGTCGATCACGGCGGCGACGCAGCGCGGCGAAGCGCTCGATCACGTGCTGCTGTATGGACCCCCAGGGCTTGGAAAGACCACCCTCGCGACCGTAATCGCCAACGAGCTTGGCGTGTCGATGCGCGCCACGGCCGGGCCGGTCATCGAGAAAGCCGGGGACCTGGCCGCGATGCTGACCAACCTCCAGGAACGGGAAGTGCTGTTCATCGACGAAGTTCATCGGATGAGCCCCGCGATCGAAGAAATCCTCTATCCGGCGATGGAGGACTACGAACTCGACATCATGATTGGCCAGGGGCCGAGCGCGCGTTCGGTCAAGGTTCCGGTCCAGCGGTTTACGCTGATTGGCGCCACGACACGCACCGGCCTCCTGACCGCGCCGCTTCGTGCGCGCTTCGGCATCGTCCACCGCCTGGACTTTTATGCCGAAGACGAGATTCGCGAGATCGTGCAGCGATCGGCGCGCATCCTGGGGGTGCCGATCGACCGCGACGCAGCCGTGGAGCTTGCCCAGCGTTCGCGCGGGACCCCGCGTGTCGCCAACCGGCTGCTGAGACGCGTGCGCGACTACGCGCAGGTTCGCGCCAGCGGGCACATCACGCTCGACGTGGCCCGGCGTGCGCTGTCGCTGCTCGAAGTCGACGAACGCGGATTCGACGAGATCGATCGACGGCTGCTGCGGACGATTATCGAGAAATTCAATGGCGGGCCGGTCGGCGTGGGCAGCCTCGCTGCGGCGATGAGCGAAGAGCGGGACGCGATCGAGGACATCTATGAACCGTTCCTGATTCAGATTGGTTTTCTGGACAGGACACCGCGCGGGCGCGTCGCGACGGCGAGTGCCTACGCGTATTTCGGGCTGGATGCCCCGGGAAAGGATCGTCTGTGGTGAAGGCGCTCAGGCACGTGAAGTTCTCCGGACTCTCCACCTACGTGCCGCCAAAGGTGCTGTCGAACGCCGATCTCGAGAAGCTCGTCGACACGAGCGACGAGTGGATCCTTCAGCGCACCGGTATCCGTGAGCGCCACATCGCCGATGCCGGGGTGGCGACGTCCGACCTGGCGAAGGAAGCGGCGATCGGTGCCATGTGCCAGGCCGGCGTGTCTCCCGATCAGATTGGATTCATCGTGGTTGGCACGACGACGCCGGATACGATTTTTCCGAGCACGGCGTGCATGCTGCAGCACAAAATCGGCGCGCACCGGGCGTGGGGGTTCGATCTCGGTGCGGCGTGCTCCGGCTTCACGTATGCGATCACGACCGGCATGCAGTTGGTGGCCACGGGCGCGCACGATCACGTGCTGGTCGTCGGCGCTGACGTGATGTCAAGCATCATCGACTATACCGATCGCACCACCTGCGTGCTGTTCGGGGATGGCGCCGGGGCGGTAGTGCTCTCCGCCGCGCGAGACGATGAGCCGCATATTCTGGATTTCGCTCACGAGATCGACGGAAGCGGCGGGCCGGCGCTGTGCATGCCGGCAGGCGGAAGCAAACTGCCAGCCTCTCGCGACACGGTGGACCAGCGGCTGCACTATGTGAAGCAGGATGGGGCCACCGTGTTCAAGTTCGCCGTCAAGAAGACTGAGGAGATCTGCCGGCGCGTCCTCGAACGGAACCACTTGACCGGAGCCGACCTCGATCTGTTTGTGTCCCATCAGGCAAACCGGCGAATCATCGCGGCAGCCGCCGAGCGCCTCGGGCTGCCGGACGAGAAGGTGGTGATCAACCTGGAGCTGTACGGCAACACGACCGCCGCGACGATTCCACTCGCGCTCCACGATGCGATGCGTCAGAAACGGGTCAAGAAAGGGGACCTCGTACTGCTGACCTCTGTCGGCGCCGGCTTCACAGTGGGAGCCGTGCTGTTGCGATGGAGCCTCTGAATCCCTCATCCCTCATCACTGATCCGCGAATCCCTGATCCGCGAATCCCTGATCCGCGAATCCCTGATCCGCGAATCCCTGATCCCCGGAATCCCTGATCCCCGGAATCGCTGAATCACGAATCGCTGAAGGCTCATCGCGAATTGCGGTGCCAGCTTGATCAAGAATCAAAGAGTGCCGTCTCGCATTTTTCTGATTTCCCCGGCGAACTGCTCCGGTCCACGTGCGCAAATGGTGATGTCGGAGCGCGCGCAGTTCGACCTGGCGGTTCGGCTCCGGCAGCGTCGCGGCGTGGCAATCGGCGAGGTCTTCGCCTTTGTCAGCGGGTTGTACTTCAAGGGCAAGCTGGCGTATGCACTCGAGTTCGCACGTCCGCCTGAGCCGGGATTGCCGCTGACGGGGAGCGGTGCGCTCGTCATCACGCCGACCGCCGGCCTGCGCGCCGCCGAGACGGCGGTCACGGTTCGCGCACTGCAGGTGTTTGCCGGCGTCGATATTGCCGCGAACGACCCGCGCTACCAGAAGCCGCTGCTGGCGAGTGCGCGCACTCTGGATGAAGAGGTGGGTCCCGACTGCGAGGTGGTGCTGCTCGGCAGCATCGCGTCGGCCAAGTACGTCGATATCCTCACCCACGTGTTCGGCGATCGTCTCCTCTTTCCCATCGATTTCGTCGGCCGCGGTGACATGAGTCGCGGGGGCTTGCTGCTTCGATCCGCGCGTTCGGGGCAGGAACTTCCGTACGTGCCGGTCACCGGGGCAGTGCGCCACGGCCCACGTCCGCCGAAGCTCCCGCCGATCAAAGGGATTACGACTGATTTCAAGTTCGCGCGTGGATTGAAACGCTGACCTTCTCGTTGCTGGTTGTTGGTTGCTGGAAAGAGAGCACGAAAACCGGCAACTGGACACTCGAGTACTTCAGTGTCCCGGGAGCCAGGAGCCAAGACTAGATCGCTCTGAGTATCGCCATCGGCAGCAAGCGAAACGTCTCGCCGAGGAAGATCCAGGCCGTATCGGTCCCCCGGGTCGGACGGATGCTCGCCCCGGTGACCACGTCGCGGAACTCGCGATTGCTCAGTGACGGCGGGAGCATCACCCGCGACGTTCTCCAGCAATCGGCCCCGAGCGGCAAAGGCTGATCCGGCGTCACGAGTCGACGGCACAGTCGAGGGGCAACGAAGAGCGCAGCGTCCCGTTGCCCCGGCGAGATCCGCGCGAAGCCGAGCGCGCTGCCGGGTACCGTCACTTCGGTGTGAAGAGGCACGTAGGCACCGTCGAGGAATACCTCGGGTAGATCGCGGCGAAGACGCAGCCCCCCAGCCGTCACCAGCAGCTTGATATGACCGTCCGTCCAGCTGCGCACGCACTCCGAAATCCTCGTCGCCCTCGGCTCGGCGTCGAGGGCCAGCACACGATCCACGTCGTCCATCGCGTGAGCCCGTCGTGCGAAATCAATCGGGCGCCGATTGTCAGGATCGACCAGGTTCAGATCCCAGAATTCCGTGCCTTGGTAGAAATCAACCACACCAGGAGAGCCGATCTTCAGGGTGAGCTGAGCCAGCGAGTTGATCAAGCCAAGTGTCGCGAGTCGTCGCTGGAACGGAAGAACCGCCGCCAGGAGCTTCGAACCTGTCGGGCCGGTGAGCACGCGCTCCACGAATCGGCGAAGCGCCTGCTCGTACGGTTCGTTCGGGGTCAGCCAGCTGGTGTGAACCTTGGCTTCCTTCACGGACTTGATCATGTATTCCGAAAGGCGCGCCACCAGGTCTTTCGGCGTCGTCGAGATTTCAGTGTCCAGGTCCGCCGGCCAGGCGCCGACGAGCGCCTGGTAGAAGCGATATTCATCCGTCCGATCCGGCGCGGGTTCGCCGTCGATCAACGTACGTTGGCCTCTCGCGATCCGCATCCATCTCGAAACTTCGCGTCCCCACTCGTCCGGCATCTCCGACAGCGCGTTGATCCGGGCGCGGACATCCTCGCCGAGCTTCGTGTCGTGCGTCGACGTGGCCAGCAGTTCGAAGGGCCACGTGTTGGCGCGCGTCGCATTCGCGTGGTGGAACTCGTCAATCGATCGGCCGAAGCACGCGGCATCGCCACCGACTTCGTTGAGCGACAGCAGGACGTTGTACCGGTAGAACGCCGTGTCTTCGAGTCCCTTTGCCTGAACCGGACCGGTATATTGCTGGAGTCTCATCGAAAAGCGAAGGCGCTCGCGCGCCTCGTGTTCGTCGATCGGCGGATAGCCGACTCGTCGCTCGCGCCCAGGCGGCGGCTCGGCCTTGTCGTCCGGCACGTCCCGCGGGAGGACGACTTCTCGGAAGAAATCAAACAACGACGATTCCATCGCCGGGTTTCTCCGGCGTGCACGGACGATCGCGCGCTCAACAACAGCGCGGTCTGCGGCGGTCCAGCCGTGTTCGTCGACGTAGGTGCGATAGACCGGAAAGCAGGCCACCACTTCCGTGATCACGTCGCGGAGCGAATCGAGCGTGAAGTCGCGTGACCTCCGGTTACTCTCGCTGATGCGGTTGAGCGAGTGGGCGAGGACGTTCAGCTCGCTGGCCATGGCGGTGCCCATGATCAACCGCTTGCTCTCGTAGAGGACGTCATCGAACGGCTCGGTGTGACCGGTCAATTTGGCGTAGGCACGGCGCATACGGCGGGCGTGCGAGGTGTCGATGAAGAGGCCATTCAGGTCGTTCAGGAAGTTGTAGCCGGTCGTGCCATGAACCGCCCACGCGGAGGACAGCCGCTCGCTCGCGGACAGGATTTTCTCGGCGACGACATACAGTGGACGGGCGACGTCCGAGTGTGACCGCGCCGCCGGCAGTCCGAGCGCCTTCCCGGCCAGCCGTTGCAGCATCGCGAAGTACTTGCCTGGATCAAACAGGCCGTCCGGATGGTCGATACGAATCGCGTGGACTTTTCTCTCACTGATCAATCGGGCGAGCAATTGATGCGTCGCCTCGAACACCAGCTCCTGTTCGATCCGCAGCCCGGCCAGGGTGTTGATGTCGAAAAACCGTCGATAGTTGATCTCGTGCGACGCCGTCCGCCAGTACGAGAGTCGATACACCTGCGCTTCGAGCAGCTCGTGCAGGGCATCGAAGCTGGAATCGTCCCCGCGCCTGCCGTTCAACTGCGCAATTGCCGCTTCGATCGCCTCTCGAACCGCTGGCTCTTCGGACACGAGCCGTTCCAGTCGCGTGCGCGCGACCTCCTTTTCGCGATGTCGTGCCGCAACCCGTTCCGAATCCGTCGTGGTGTAGGGCGGCAGGTTCTGAAGCGATGTGACGATGCTGAGGAGTTCGTTCAGGGACGGGTGGTTGTCGCCGAGAGTCGACTTCAGAGGCTCGGCCGCCATGGCGTAGACGCGCGCCGCCTGCGACGGATTGAACGGCAACGCCTGATCGAAGTACCGGAGGACGATCGCGTGGCCGTCGAACCCGAGCTGCAACTCTCCGCGTTCCAGCACGCGTCCGTACTGGTCGCCGAGGATCGGCAGCAGCAGCTTCGCCTGCAGCTCCGGTTTCACCGGATGCCAGTCGATGTCAAAGAAGATCGCCGCGGGTGAGCTCGGGCCGTTCTCGAGCACGTCGTTCCACCACGCGTTCCGGCCGGTGCCGATGCCCATGTGGTTGGGGACGAAGTCGACGATGTGGTGCATCGCGTGATCGGCCAGCGCTGCGGCAAATCGGTCGTGCGCGTCGCTGCCCCCGACCTCAGGATTGATCTCGTTGTGATTGCAGACGTCGTAGCCGTGGGTGCTGTCAGGCGCGGCAGTGAAGTACGGCGATGTGTAACACGTGTCCACGCCGAGCCGGGCGAGGTACGGAGCGATCTCACTTGCCGCCGTCAGCGTGAAGCCGCGATGGATTTGCAGCCGATAGGTGCTGCAGGGGACGAATGCCGGTCGTTCGTGCATGGGCGTGGTGAGCTACTGTCCGGTCCCCCTGGTTCGCAGCATAATTCCCGGGCGGGGCATCCCGGCTGGCGGCGTTGCTCCTCCTTCAAATCCTCCCGGTATTCTCAGTCGTCGCGCCTTGCCATCCGGGCGCCGGGACTTATGCCGCGATCGACGGGGACAGGACACTAGCAGCTACCAGCGGTCAGCTTCCAGCTCTTGTGGGCGCCGATCACTCAATCCCACACGTTCAACAAGTCGAGGATACCTCGCAGCGGGATGCGCACCCAGTCGGGCCGGTTGTTCAGCTCGTAGTTCAATTCGTAAAGCGCCTTATCGAGTACGAACATCTCGAGGAGCGCGTCACGTTCCGCGTTGGCAGCAGGCACGAACAGCGCGCCATCGACCGCCGTGAAGTAGGCGTCGACGAATGCCGACGAGGCGCACAACTGCCAGATGCGAGCCCATGACTCGAGGCGGGCGAGCTCGGATCGCCGTGAGGACGTATGGGCGAACAGTCCGGCGTACGCGGCATACCCGAACGATCGGATCATCCCGGCCACGTCTTTCAGCGGCGATTGTTTGAGCCGGCGTTCGGTGAGTGGGCGGGTCGGCTCACCCTCGAAGTCAAGGATATAGAAGTCGCCTTCGCACAGTAGTACCTGGCCGAGATGGTAGTCGCCGTGCACGCGAATCTTCGAAGCCACGAACTCGAGCCGCGGCCCTGAGCGAATGCGCTCGCGCAGGACGTCTGCCGATCGCAGGAGACGGTCCGCCGCCAGCTGGACATCCTCCGGCAGCCCTGGCTGCGCAGAAGCGAGCCGGTCCAGCGCCTGGTTCGCCTGCAGGCTCGATCCGGCGGTCAGGCGCTCGAGGTCGTCGGCAACCATCGGCTCGGGCGCGAATGCCCGATTGGTCGAATCGGACGCGAGCGCGAGATGCATCTCCGCCGTGCGTCGCCCCAGCGTTGCCGCAGCACCCAGGTATGCGCCCATGGCCTGGACGGCGGACTCGAGCGGTGTCGAGTCGGTCAGCCATGCCGTGCCGTCGACGTGCGGCGCGGACTCGTCGCCGACGTCCTCATAGAAGCGTCCGACCTCGCCCAGGGCGTGCGTCCAGCCGTCTCCCTGACTCTTGATGAGATCCTGCATCATCGCCAGCGTCGCGGGGTCGCCGCCAGGCCCAGCGTATTCGAAGGCTCCGGCGACTGGAGGCACGCGCGCGAAGTGGGTTCGCTCGGTCAGCTGCAGGCCGATCTCGAGATCCGGGTTCATTCCCGGCTCGATCCGCCGGAAGAGTTTGAGAATCAGCAGATCGCCGTAGACGATCGAGGTGTTGCTTTGCTCGACGCTCATGCGGCGGATGCCGAGATCGTCGCCGGCAGCGCCGCGCCGTCCCGCGAAGGCTGGCGTTTTGAGCGCGCGGACGGTTCCTCGCTTGGTCGCCATCTGTTCTTCGCGCTCGACCGCGTCGAGCAGCGTGCGCGCGAACCGGTCGTCGAACCACGCATCGAAGAGCACCGCCTTTCTCGCGCCGGTGATGTTGGCCAGGACGGCGTGCGGCGACTGCTCGATCAGCCCTTTGGCATCGGCGGCAGGGCAAATCGTCAAAGGCAGGAAGTATTGATGTCTGGTTCCATCGTCGAACTGCGTTTCGACGATGGTGAGAAAGAGCGGCTGTGGTCCGCGCCGCAGGAGACCCCAGTCGACGAACCGCGCGAGACGCGTGCGGCGCGACTTGCCGCCGAACCATCGCTGACGCATCAGGAACGGCATCAGTAAGTCTCGTTCGATCAGCGTTCTGACGTTGCCGTCGAGAACCGTTTCCCACGCGGCGCCGACGAGAAGGGCTGGCGCCTCCGGTACGTCGGTGGCCGTCTCGGGCACGGTCCGGGCGGTGAAGGAGGTCGGCGCCTGCTCGATCTTGAACCAGTAAAACGAATAGGGGCTGAGCGTCAGGAAATACGGCAGCTCGCCGATCTTGGGGAATTCGGTGAGGCCGAGCATCTCGACCGGCGTCATGCCTTTGAACTGCGACAAGTCGAGCTCGATCGGCTGAACCGAGCGGGCGAGATTGGCGACGCAGAGGACGATCTCGTGCTGATCGCGGCGGACGTATGGCAGCACCTTCCGGTTGCGCGCGGGCAGGAACTCGATCGTGCCGCGGCCGAACACGGTGGTCTGCTTGCGCAAGCCGATCATCCGCTTCATCCAGTTCAGGAGCGAATAGGGGGAGCGCTCCTGCGCCTCGACGTTCACCGCCTGGTAGCCGTAGACCGCATCCATGATCGGCGGCGCGAAGAGGCGCGCCGGGTCAGCGCGCGAGAATCCGGCGTTGCGATCGCCGGTCCATTGCATCGGCGTGCGTACGCCATTGCGATCGCCAAGGTAGATGTTATCGCCCATGGCGATCTCATCGCCGTAATAGATGACCGGCGTGCCCGGCATGGAAAACAGCAGCGCGTTCATCAGCTCGATTCGCCGACGACTGTTCTCCAGCAGCGGCGCGAGCCGGCGGCGGATGCCGACGTTGATCCGCATCTGCGGGTCGGCGGCATACACCTGGTACATGTAGTCGCGTTCTTCGTCCGTCACCATCTCGAGCGTCAGCTCATCGTGGTTGCGGAGAAACATCGCCCACTGGCAGTTCTCGGGAATGTCCGGGGTCTGGCGCAGGATCTCCGTGATCGGATGGCGATCCTCGAGCCGGATGCCCATGAACATGCGCGGCATCAGCGGGAAATGAAACGCCATGTGGCATTCGTCGCCGTCACCGAAGTACGGGCGGACGTCCGCCGGCCATTGGTTCGCCTCGGCCAGCAGCATCCGGTCCGGATATCGATCGTCGAGTGCCGCGCGAATCTTCTTCAGGATCAAGTGCGTCTCGTCGAGGTTCTCGCAAATCGTTCCCTCCCGTTCGATCAGGTAGGGAACTGCATCGAGGCGGAGCCCATCGACGCCCCGATCGAGCCAGAACTGCATCGCCTTGATGACCCGCTCGAGAACCGCCGGATTATCGAAGTTCAGATCGGGCTGGTGATGAAAAAACCGATGCCAGTAATAGGCCTTGGCGGTGTCATCCCAGGTCCAGTTGGACGCCTCCGTGTCGGTGAAGATGATGCGGACGCCCTGGTACTTCTGTTTCGTATCGCTCCACACGTAGGTGTCGCGTTCCGTGGATCCGGCGGCGGCCCGGCGGGCGGCCTGAAACCAGGGGTGCTGATCGGACGTGTGGTTGATGACGAGCTCGGTGATGATCCTGATGTCGCGGCGGTGCGCCTCGTCGACGAATCGATCGAAGTCCGCCAGCGTGCCGTACGACGGGTGAATGTTTTCGTAGTCCGCAATGTCGTAGCCGTCGTCGCGGAGCGGTGACGGGTAGAACGGCAGCAGCCAGAGGCAGTTGATGCCGAGGCTCTGAAGGTAATCGAGCTTTTGCGTCAGCCCCTGGAAATCGCCAACGCCGTCGCCATTGCTGTCGAGAAAGGCACGAACGTGCGCTTGATAGATGACGGCGTCCTTGTACCAGAACTTGTCAGGCATGATCCGCCGGGGGGAGGGGCCGCGTCAGCTGGACGTGCAGGATGTGGCCCACACGGTCCTGCGGATCGAGGCGGACGTAGTTCCATTCCCCGCGCCAGAAATATCGTTCCCCGGACAACAAGTCGGCGACTTCCACTGTTGCGTGCGGCGTGATCCCCCAGTCGACGAGCGGTAATTGGACGAAGCCGTGCTGCATGTTGACCGGATCGAGGTTGACGACGACGAAAATCAGATCGCGCCCGTCCGGCGAACGCTTGCTATAGGCGAGGAGATCGCCGTTGTCGGTGCGGTGAAATGAAAGCCCTGAGTCGTACTGCAACGCCGGATGTACCCGGCGGATCGCGTTGATCTGCCCGATCAGTTCGGCGAGACTGTCGCCCCTCTGATAGTCACGGACGCGAATCTGGTACTTCTCCGAGTCGAGATATTCTTCGCTGCCGCTCTTTGCCGGCACGTTCTCCGCCAGCTCGAAGCCGCTGTAGATCCCGTACGACGCGCCGAGCGTGGCGGCGAGCACGAGGCGTACCTGAAATGCCGGCCGGCCGCCCCGCTGCAGGTATGCGTGCAGAATGTCGGGAGTGTTGGCAAAGAGATTTGGACGCAGGTACTCGCTGACCGGCGGCCGAGTCAGCTCGGTGAAGTACTCGACCAGCTCGTCGCGCGAGTTCCGCCATGTAAAATAGGTGTAGGACTGGGTGAAGCCGGTCTTGGCGAGATGTTTCATCACCTTCGGGCGGGTGAAGGCTTCGGAGAGCAGGATCACGTCCGGGTGGTGACGGCGGAGATCGGCCAGCGCCCATTCCCAGAACCGAAACGGCTTCGTGTGCGGATTGTCGACCCGAAAGATCTTCACACCGTGCTCAATCCAGAATTCGAAGATGCGCTTGAGCTCGCGCCAGAGCGACTGCCACTGGTCGGATTCGAAGTTGAGCGGATAGATGTCCTGATATTTCTTCGGCGGATTCTCTGCGTACTTGATCGTGCCGTCAGGCCGTCGCCGGAACCACTCCGGGTGTTCGCGCACGTAGGGATGATCCGGCGAGGTCTGGAACGCGATGTCGAGTGCGATCTCCAGCCCCTGCGCTGTCGCGGCGTCGACAAACGCGTCGAAGTCTTCGATCGTGCCGAGCCCTGGTTCAATCGCGGTATGCCCGCCTGCTTCCGAGCCGATCGCCCACGGGCTGCCGGGCTCGTCCGGTTCGGCGGTCAGTGAGTTGTTCCGTCCCTTTCGAAATGTGCGGCCAATCGGATGAATGGGCGGAAGGTACAGGACATCAAAGCCCATCGCCGCGATGTAGGGGAGCATTCCGGCCGCTTCGGCGAACGTGGCCGAGCGCGACGGATCGGATCCGGCCGAACGCGGAAACATCTCGTACCACGCACTGAAGCGGGCACGCTCGCGATCGACGATGACGTCGAGGACCCGCTCGAATGTCGTCGAACGGGTGCGGTCCGGTCGCGCGGCCATGAAGGCGGCGAGATCCTCGCTGAGGGCGGCGGCGACGCGCTGGCCGTCGTCACCTGCGGTCTGGAGCGTGCGCAGGATTTCCAGCACCGGCTGGTGGGTGGCACCTGCGATCGGGTGCCGCTCGATCGCTGACGTGATGAGGGAGACGCCTTCGAACAACTCGGACGATACATCCTGCCCGGCCCCGACTTTCTTCGACAGCGCCAGCCGCCAGCTGGCAAATCGATCGATCCACGCTTCGACGGTGTACTCGTAACGCCCCAGGGTTTCGACGATGAAGGCAGCCTGCCACCGATCGTTTTCGACAGCGGTCATCGGCAGTTCACGCCACGGCTGGTCGCCGCACCGGCGATAGCGGACCACCGCCGCCACCTCGTCGTGTCCATCCGCAAAAATGTCCGCGCGGACCCGGACTTCTTCGCCGATCGTTCGCTTGATGGGGAACCGGCCGCCGTCAATCTGCGGCTCGACGCCTTCAATCACGACCCGGCGGAGCAATTGAGGATCGAGATCGAGCGTGGAATTCTCTGTGAGGCTGCTTGGATGTAGCGTGCGTCCTGTCATCTTTTCTCACTGCGCGTGGGGCTCCACCGCCACACGCTCTCGCTCGCCGCGGGCGCTTCTCGCTGGGCTGGCGCGTCAACAACTACCCGCGCTCGTTCTGCCCTTGTCCCTTTTAACTTTTCACTTCTAACTATTAACTTCTAACTTTTAACTTTTAACTTTCAACTTTCAGTACACCCCCATCGGTCCCCAGTCCTCGACGCGGCGCAGATCTTCTTTGCGGCAATTGAGCTTGAGGACGGCCATCGAGCGGGGTAGCAGCTCGTAACGGCCGCCGGCGCGAAGGCGACGCGGCGGCGCCCAGGGATCGGCGGTGTCGATGAGCGTTTCCCATCGCTCTTCTGGCGCCGTCGCCGGCAAGGTGAAGGCAATCGGTTGTTCTCCGGCATTGAGCATCAGCAGCAACGTGTCGCCGATGATTCGCGCGCCGCGCTCATCGACCTCGTCGATCGCGTCGCCATTGAGCCGCACGCCGAGACAGCGCACGTCCGGAGCACTCCAGGTCTGGTCCGTCATCTCTCGACCTGACGGATCCAGCCAGGCGATGTCGAGTACATCGGCGCCGCGGATACGCCGGCCCTGAAAGAACTTGCGCCGGCGCAGCACCGGGTGGTCTTTCCAGATGCGAATCAGCCGGCGCGTGAAATCGAGAAAGTCGCGCCGCTCTGGGGTGTTGTCCCACGCGGTCCAGCTGATCTCGTTGTCCTGACAGTACGCGTTGTTGTTGCCGGCTTGCGTGCGCCCCAGTTCGTCGCCGCCGCTGATCATCGGCACACCGACCGACAACAGCAGCGTCGCCATGACGTTTCGTCGCTGACGATCGCGGAGCTCGAGGATGCGTCGATCCGCAGTCGGCCCTTCGTGGCCGCAGTTCCAGCTGAGATTGTGGTTTTCGCCGTCCGAATTCCCTTCACCGTTTGCTTCGTTGTGCTTGTCGCTGTAGCTCACGAGATCGGCGAGCGTGAAGCCGTCGTGCGCGGTGACGAAATTGACACTCGCGTACGGCCGCCGCCCGCTCTGTTCGTACAGATCGCTGCTCCCTGAGAGCCGGGTCGCCAGCTCGGAGACCCCGCCGCCGTCGCCGCGCCAGAAGCGTCGCACCGCGTCGCGGTACTTGCCGTTCCACTCGGTCCACTTGGTCGGAAAGTTTCCGACCTGATAGCCGCCTTCACCGAGATCCCAGGGTTCGGCGATCAGCTTCACCTGCGACAAGACCGGGTCCTGATGAATGATGTCGAAGAATGCCCCCAGCTTGTCGACCGCATGCAACTCACGAGCCAGTGCGCTCGCGAGATCGAAGCGGAACCCATCGACGTGCATCTCGTTCACCCAGTACCGCAGGCTGTCCATGATGAGCTGTAGCACGCGCGGGCTCCTCATGTTCAAGGTATTTCCGCAGCCGGTGAAGTCCTGGTAGAAGCGCGGCTGATGCGGTTGGAGGCGGTAGTACGACGTGTTGTCGATGCCGCGCAGCGAGAGCGTCGGTCCGGCATGATTGCCTTCGGCGCTGTGGTTGTAGACGACGTCGAGAATGACTTCGAGGTTCGCGGCGTGCAGCGCGCGCACCATCATCTTGAATTCGCGCACCGCGTCCTGCGGCGCTGCCGACGTGGCGTACCGTACTTCGGGGGCGAAGTACGACAGCGTGTTGTAACCCCAATAGTTCGAGAGATTCTGTTTGATCAGATGCCAGTCGTTCAGATGGTGATGAACCGGCATCAACTCCACCGCCGTCACCCCGAGCGTCGTCAGGTGCCGGATTGCGGGCTCGGACGCAAGCCCGAGATAGGTCCCGCGCAGCGACTCGGGAATGTGTGGATTCAGCTTCGAGAAACCCCTGACGTGCAGTTCGTAAATCAGCGTCTCGTGCCAGGGTGTGCGCAGCGGGCGATCGTCGCCCCATGTGAACGCGCTGTCGATGACGGCAGACAGCGGCGCAAACGGCGCGCTGTCGCGATCGTCGAACGTCGTGTCTTCCTCTCCGAACTTGAACCCGAAGAGCGACTCGTCCCAGCGCACCGACCTGCCGACGACCTTGGTGTACGGATCCAGTACAAGCTTGTGTGAATTGAACCGGTAGCCGAGGTGCGGCGCGTAAGGGCCGTGTACCCGATAGCCGTAGAGTTGACCCGGCAGCACGTCGGGCAGATAGCCGTGCCACACCATGTCGGTGTGCTCGGGCAGCGGTATCGTCACCGACTCGACCTCGGCGTCCGGCGAATCGAATAGACACAGTTCGACTCGCGTGGCGTGCTCCGAAAAGATCGCGAAGTTGACGCCGACACCGTCCCAGGTTGCGCCCAGCGGATACGGCGTGCCGGGCCACACGCGCATGTTTGAGGTTGGCACAGAAGGAGTTAGGTACCACGTTCGCGTTGTGGAGCGCAACGCTTTCAGCGTGTGAACTTCCGCTTCGCCTAAACCAGGCGAACTCGCGACAGGAGCCAGGCAGTCAGCACCAGAGGGATGACCGCCAGCGCAATCAGGAAACCGACGATAGACAGGACGAAGATCCAGTCTGCTTTGGTTGCCTTCGATCCGGGATGGGCGTGTCGCTCGAGGAGTGCAAGATTGCGCACATTCGCCTTCCAGCCGAAGTCGAACAGGTCACCGACAACCGGAATAAACCCGATCAGGAGATCGATTGCGGCATTGATCACCATGCGTAGTTGGACGACGCGAGGAATGCGCATTCGGACGGCGTGAAACAGCAGCAACGCCGCAAAGAGAGGCGACGTGAGGTCCCCAATTCCTGGAATCAAGCCGAGCAGAGGGTCCAAGCCGAACGTGAGGCCGGTTCCAGGCACGCGAAATGCGCTGTCGAGAAGGACGCTCCATTTTCTCAATGCCGTCAGCGTTCTGGCGTGGGATTCGTGCATCGTTGGGATTCTGTCTTTTGGTGCTGCCCTTCAAACTTTTCACTCTTCACTTTTTTCACTCTTAAACTTTTCACTTTTAACTTTGTTCAGTCCCCCAGCAACTCTCCGATGGGTCGCAGATCCTCGACATGATCGCAAACGGCCTTGAGCATCATGAGCATCGGCACCGCGAGGATGGTGCCCCACAGCCCCCAGATCCAGCTCCAGAAGAGGAGTCCGACGAAGATGGCAACCGGGTTCATCTGGGCCGCGCGGCTCATCAGCATCGGCGTGAGCAGGAAGCCTTCGAGGCTGGTGATGGCGAACGCCGCGCCGCTGACATAGAGCGTCTTCACCAGATCGTTGAACTGCATGAACGACACCACGGCAAGCCCACCTGACACGAGAATCGGGCCCAGGTACGGAATCGAGTTGAAGATGCCGGCCAGCAGACCCCAGACGACCGGATGGTCCACGCCAAACCACCAGAGGGCGAGGCCAGTCGCCACCGCGACCAGCGCACTCGTAAACACCTGCACGCGCATGAAGCTTTCGATTTGGAGGTTGATCTCGTCGAGGATCTGCACCGTAATCTTCTTTTCCGATAATGTATTTCCACCGATCTTCACGATCTTCCGCTTGTAGAGATCGCCGGTGACCAGGAAGAAGTACACGAGGAATAAGACCAGCACGAACTGGCCGGCAAATCCCAGCAGGCCGACACCACCTGACCACAAGTAATCGCTCGCGCGGAAGGGTGGCGAAACGATCTCGACTTTTTGCACGTCGGTGTCGGCCTTGGCCTGCGCCGCCATCGCCTTTTCCGCGGCCGTCGGTCGTGCCGCCTCCTGCGCCGCGCGATCGATTTCGGTCGCGGCCTGTTGCACGCGTTCCAGCGCTCCGCCCTTCTCGCCCCGGTGTGCGCGCAGGCGTTCGCGGATTCGCTGAGCCGCCTGCGGGACATCGCTCACGATGGCCATCGCCTGATCGCTCAGCGTGTAGATGCCCAGTCCGAGGCCGCCGACGACCAGGATCACCGCCACTGCGGCGCCGATGGCGCGGGGCACGCGCAGCCGCTGCAGGCCGCCGACAAACGGCGCGAGGCCGTAGCTAATCAGGATCCCGATCACGATCGGCACGAGGACCGACTGCGCAAACTGCAGCAGGAACACGACCGCCAGGCAGGCCATGACGGTCATCGCCAGGTTGCGAACGATGATGATTGGCTTTTCGTCGGGAACGGCCTCGGCTGAGTTACCGTTGGGTTCGGCCGGCGCGACGACGACCGCGCTGGCAGGCTTCGACGGGAGCACGTGGTTGCGATCAGTCCCGGTCATCGACCCACCGTCGAGGCGGATGCTCGTGCACTACATTCATTCGACCTCTGGCGATGAACGTTTCGGATTTCAACTTCGACCTTCCTGATGAGCTGATTGCTCAGCATGCGGCTCCTCGCGGTGAATCGCGTCTCCTCGTGCTCGATCGCGCGACCGGCGCCCGCCGGCACATGACCATTGCTGACCTTCCTTCAATCCTCGTTCCCGGTGACGTGGTTGTCGTGAACAACACCCGGGTGATTGCCGCGCGGTTGCTCGGCCACCGCGTTCCGAGCGGAGGGGCGGTCGAGTGCCTGCTGCTCGGGCCAGTCCAGTCATCGACGGCTGAGGCCATCGACCCAAGCTCGACCGGTGGAGAGATCGTCAATGTGAATGCACCACACGACGTACGGCTCGCCGAGGCCTTGATGCACCCCGGACAGAAGTTGAAGCCGGGTGCGAAGGTTCGTTTCGAGGGTCCCGCGGGCGTCCTGCTCTGTGAAGTCGTGTCGCGACATTTCTACGGCCGGCGCACGATCCGGCTGTGGGTCGAAGGAGGTGGTGACGTCGACGCGATGGTCGACGCGCTCGGTCACGTGCCGCTGCCCCCGTACATCAAGCGAGCGGATAGCCACGAAGATCGCGAGCGGTATCAAACTGTTTTCGCACGCGTGCGCGGCTCCGTCGCGGCGCCAACCGCCGGACTGCATTTCACGCCACAGCTCCTTGCTGCGCTCGAAGCCCGCGGAATCGAGCGCGCTGAGGTCACGCTGCACGTCGGCTACGGAACCTTCAAGCCCGTAAGGGTCACGCGCGTCGAGGACCACGTCGTCGATACCGAGTACTACGAGGTCCCCGAAACCACTGCGTCGGCGATCGCGCGAGCGAAGCAGGCGGGACGACGAGTGATCGCGGTAGGCACGACGACCACGCGAGCGCTCGAGGACGCCGCCGGCGAGGGAGGTGTCGCTGCCGGAGGTGGAACGGCGGCGCTCTTTATCTACCCCGGTTACCGCTTTCGAGTCCTCGACGGTCTCCTCACCAACTTCCACCTTCCCGCATCGTCTCTGCTTATGCTCGTGTCAGCGTTTGCCGGAACAGAACACGTTCTGGCTGCCTATCGCGAGGCCGTCGAGATGCGGTACCGTTTTTATAGTTATGGTGACGCGATGTTGATTCTGTGATTGGTGGTCTGTCAGCTTTTCTCACTTTGCGCTGGGGCCCCACCCCCAGCGCCTGCCAGCGCTCGCTCCTTCGCTCGCGCCGGTGTGCCGGGACAACTTGCCGCTTAGTGTGCACGCGCCAGCAGCCAGCAGCCGAAAGCCAGAACCCAGCCAAATCGAGATATCCTCAATCCCGTGAAATTCCCCTACGAAGACTTCGATCTCTCGGGCGTTCGTACGTATCCGCTCGCCTCCAGGAAGAGCAAGGCGAACGCGGCCGACTTTGCGTCACCGTATCGTCCCGGCGGGGGCATGCGGTCGCTTCTGGATTCGCTGCCGCGCATTCTCGCCGCTGCCGACTTCAAGGCGGTGGTCGCGGCGATTCGCGCCGCGCGGGAGAACGACCGCGGGATCGTCTGGGGTTTCGGCGCTCACGTGATCAAGACCGGTCTCGGGCCCATCCTCATCGATTTGATGGAGCGCGGATACATATCAGCGCTCGCGACGAACGGCGCGGGGATCATTCACGACTTCGAGCTCGCGTTGAGCGGCGCCACCTCGGAGGACGTGGACGAAGCGCTCGGGCCCGGCCGATTCGGAATGGCGCAGGAGACCGGCGAACTTCTGAATGCAGCGATCAACGATGGTGTCGCGCGCGGACTGGGCCTTGGTCAGTCCGTCGCGCGGCGTCTCGGCGAGTTGAACCCGCCGCATGAGCACCTGAGCGTGATCGCGGCCGCCGAACGGTTGCAGATTCCCGTAACCGTTCACGTCGCCATTGGAACGGACATTATTCACATGCATGCGCGCGCGTCCGGCGCAGCGCTTGGCGAAGGCAGCCTGCGAGACTTCCGCTTTTTCGTGTCCAGTGTCGCCCGGCTCAAGGGTGGCGTGTACTTGAACTGTGGATCGGCCGTGGTCCTGCCCGAGGTGTTTTTGAAAGCCGTTGCGATCGCCAGGAACCAGGGGACGTCACTGAATGATCTGACGACGGTGAATCTGGACTTTGTCCGGCTCTATCGGCCGCAGACGAATGTCGTCTCGCGTCCGGTCGCTGGAATCGGAAAGGGTTACTCGCTCACCGGGCATCACGAAATCATGATTCCCCTTCTCGCGGCCGCTCTCGTGGAGGACCTGTTACAATAAAGGATTCCGGCGGTGTAGCTCAGTTGGTTAGAGCATGCGGCTCATATCCGCAGTGTCCGGGGTTCAAGTCCCTGCACCGCCACCACCTTCTCAATTCGTGACTTGGTGACTTGGTGAATTGGTGAATTGGCATCGCGCGGCTACCGCCGCGCTGTAACAGCACGCGCGGTAGCGCGGGCGACGCCGAATTCACCAAACCACCAAGTCACCAATTCACCAAATGCAATGTCTCTGTCCGGCCGGGTACGCGAGACGGTTCGGAAGTACGCGCTGGCGCGTGCCGATACTCGTGTGCTCATCGCGCTTTCCGGGGGACCGGATTCGGTCGCGCTGCTTCACCTGCTGCGCGATCTGCAGGCCGAGGGCGAACTGGTCGTCGCCGGGGTCGCGCACTTCAACCATCGACTCCGCGGTGCCGACGCCGATGCAGACGAGGCATTCTGCCGGGCGCTGGGGGCATCGCTCGGGCTTCCCGTCGAGGTGGGCGGCGGCGATGTGCGGGAGGCGGCGCGCGACGCTCGCCGGTCCATCGAGGACATCGCTCGCGACTTGCGCTACGCCTTTCTCGAGCGGGCAGCCGACCGGCTTGGCGCCGATGCGATTGCGGTGGCGCATAGTCTCGACGATCAGTCGGAAACCTTCCTGCTTCGACTCGTTCGAGGATCCGGGTCGCGCGGGCTGGCAGCGATCCTTCCCCGAGCGGGCCGCGTCATTCGGCCGTTGCTCGAGATTCCGCGAGCCGACCTCCGAGCCTATGCGTCGCAGCGCGCGCTGGCGTTTCGCGACGATCCGAGCAATCGCGATCTATCGATTCCCAGAAACCGCGTTCGGCACGAGCTCATCGCTTACCTCGAGCGCGAATTCAACCCCGGCATTAATCGGGTGCTGGCCCGGGAAGCGTCGCTCGCGCGCGCCGACGAGGATTATTTGCAGCGCGAGGCAATCGATTTGGCTGATAGGATCGTCTTACCTACTACAGGCGGACAAATCGAGATTGATGCGGTCGCGCTGAGGTCGCTGCATCCAGCGCTTGCCTCTCGTGTTGCGCGTCACGCCTTGGCGTCGCGGGCTTCCGGCCGTTTCGTCGGGTCGCACCACGTGGAAAGACTGCTGCAGCTCGCTGAAGCGTCTGTCGGGACCGCCATCGACTTGCCCGGCCAGCGGGCGATTCGCCAGCGTGACGCGATCGTTTTGGGATCGCCCAGCCCGCGAATCGGACGGGAGCGGCGGCAGTGGGCGAACTCTTTTCGCATTCTGCTGTCTATTCCTGGTGAGGTGACGCTCGATAACCATGGATGGGTGGTTTCTGCGTCCCGATTGGACGGCAGGGATCGCGGATCCGGGTTTGGGCCGGCGCGAGGGCCGGAAGTGACGATTGCGGCGGATTTGCTGACGCTTCCGCTCGCAATTCGATCACGCCAGCACGGAGATCGGTTCCGGCCGATCGGCCTCGGGCACCGGAAGAAGCTCCAGGACTTTCTCGTGGATCGCAAAATTCCTAGAGAAACCAGGGATTCACTCCCCCTGGTGGTGGACGGCGAAGACAGAATTGTATGG
>JBKPNQ010000051.1:0-24514 GCA_046732715.1 Acidobacteriota bacterium
GTCGCATTGACCGGTGCCACGGCGAGGCAAGGCTCTGCGAGAAAAGACGCGAGCGAGCGCAGCGAAGCGAGCCACGCGCCCCTGCGACCGGCGGGGCGTGCGAAACCCCTTGTGACCCGGGCTTGGCACCGTCGCATTGACCGGTGCCACGGCGAGGCAAGGCTCTGCGAGAAAAGACGCGAGCGAGCGCAGCGAAGCGAGCCACGCGAACGGAGCGAGCCGGCGAAGCGGCTCGCGAGAGAGCGTGTGGGGGAGTCCGAGGGGCGAAGCCCCTCGGAGTAATTACTTGATGATGCGCAAGCCCGTCGGCGGCGTCGGAGGAGTCGTCGCGGGGTAAAGGGAAAGGACGCCTGCGATGTCGTCAGCGTCGAGCGTTCGGCTCTGCTGGCTGCAGGTCGAAATCGAGGGGTACATCGTTGCGCTGGCCACGGCCGAGTGCCCCAGTCCGAGCGCGTGGCCGAATTCGTGGGTTGCGACATCTTCAATGAAGAACGCATTCGAGCATCCGCTCGTACCCGTGACGAACTGAAAGCCAGCGTCCCAGAACACGATGTCCGCGTCGATCATCCGCGATCCCGAGAACCACGAATAGGTCGTCGCCAGCGCGGATCCGCTCGACGCGTTGCGGAACATGACGACGTTGACGCCGTCGTTGGTGTTGACGGTTTGAGTACTGAATCCGGCAAACACGAATGCGAACGGCGTGCCCGACTGCACGTGCCATGCATCCGCACCCGTACGAATGGCCGGTTCGATAGCTGCGTTCGGCAGATCCATGTTGGCGGGGTTGATGTAATACGGCACGGGCATCGACGCTGCGGGCCAGATGGCGCCTTGCACTGCGAACGCGCGGGTCGTGCTCGAGAGAAGCGTCCCGAGGGCGATCACGCAGGCGGCAACAACGGCGAGCGGCTTCAGTTTCATGAGATCACCGCCCCGTTGCTGCACGCACTTCGTTGCGCACCTGGTCGAGCGTTGTGCTCGTGCCGCGAATCCTGCCCGCCTGATCGATCTTCTGAAGTCCCAGTCCTCTCAGATGCGGAACGAGCGTTCCGCGACGGCTGTGTTGCAGATAGAACAGGGCACGTTCACCTGACGCAAACGTGTCCAGGTCGGACACGCGCAGTGTGAGATCGCCGATCGTGCCTCCTTCAACCTCCACATCGACCGACTGCTGCGATGCGCCTTTCAGCGTTTCCTCGACGATCACATGGACGACCGACGTGATCAGCCGATCGCCAAAGTCGTTGATCCGCCACACCGTGGTCACCGTGGACACGCGACCGACGACGACCTGTTCGGCGCCACGTGCGCGCTCGCCGTGTGGAACCTGCCGTTGCGCCTGCGCAGGCGCAGCGAAGAGGCACGCAAGGGAGCAGATCAGGAACGCCGCGCGGGCACGCCCTCGCCGCCGACGAAGCACAGACATCGGAGCCGTTGCCGTCAAATCGAGTGCCACAGCCCTAACGAGGTGTGCCAGCCAGCACACCGCCCAAACCTGGTGGCTTGCCGGCGAGCGATCGATCCGGCTCTTCGCGGTCGGCCTGCCCGGCAGGATTCAGAACTGCACTCCATCTTACAGGCTCGTCAGCCGAGAGTTCGAGCTCTACGTTACTATCAGCCGCATGCTGAACTACATCTGGTTCGGGCTGATGGCGATCGCGCTGGTCGTGGCGGCGATCAACGGGACAGCGGACGCGGTGACGAAGTCGGCGGTTGATTCGGCGTCTTCCGCCGTGCAAGTCTCGATCGGCCTGATCGGCATCATGACGCTGTGGCTCGGAATCATGCGCGTCGCCGAAGCCTCCGGACTGGTGACACTCGTCGGCCGTGCGTTGAGTCCGGTATTGCGATGGCTGTTTCCTGAAATTCCGAAGGAGCATCCCGCCGGTGGCGCGCTCGTGGTGGCGCTCGCGGCCAACATGCTCGGGCTCAACAATGCGGCGACGCCGCTCGGCATCAAGGCCATGGAGGAGTTGCAGGCCCTCAATCCTGACAAGGGCACGGCGACGAACGCGATGGTGACGTTCATGGCGGTCACCACGTCTGGCGTGCAGTTGATACCGGCGACGATGATTGGCGTGCTCGCTGCCGCGGGTTCGACCGCGCCCACCGCCATCATCGCTCCGACCATCGGGGCGACGTTCATCGGCACCGTCGCGGCGGTTGTCGCGGCGCGCGTCCTTCAGCACTTCTATCCTCAGGCACCTGCCGCGGCTCCGGAGGTGCGCTCGTGATTCGCGCGACTCTCGACGCAATCTCGCTGTGGGCGATTCCGGTTCTGCTGGTGGCGATTCCGCTCGTCGGGCTGCTCCGTGGCGTCAAGGTCTACGACGTGTTCATCGAAGGTGCCAAGGAGGGCTTCGACGTCGCGGTGAAAATCATTCCGTTCCTCGTCGGCATCCTCGTCGCGATCGGGATGTTTCGAGGATCTGGCGCGATGGATCTGCTGATGGCTGCGCTGCGACCGATCGTCGCATCGACCGGGTTCCCGGCGGAACTCGTTCCGCTGACCATCCTTCGATCGCTCACCGGCAGCGGTTCGCTCGCGTTCACGACCGATCTGATCAAAACGCACGGGCCCGACTCCGCCATCGCACGCATGGCTGCGACGCTCTACGGATCGTCCGAAACGACCTTCTACGTCCTCGCCGTCTACTTCGGCGCCGTCGGCGTGACCCGCACGCGGCACGCCGTTCCCGCGGCGCTCATCGGCGACATCGTCGCCGCGATCGCAGCCGTGATCATTTGCGCGTGGATGTTTTGAGCGCCACGCGGCTTACAAAACTGTCACGCGAGCCTCTGCTGGCGTGCTAGCTGATCGACGATGCGATCGCATCGTCGTGCAACAATTTTGAAATTTGGACGCGCCCGCCATCTTCGACAAAACGTTTGCGGTTTTTCTCGAATCATGTCGCATAGAATCGCGCGAAGGGCCGTCGTGGGCCGACCTTCGCGTGGCTGACCCCAGCGGCCGCAGATAAAACCGGTGCGTCCAATCGTTGCCGATCGGACCAAGGAGGCTCCCCATGCCCACTCTCCTCGACCGCGGCGCTCACCCTCTCTGTCGACGTCTCGCGTGCGCACTTCTCTTCGGAGCGGCGGTCGTGTCCGCATCCTGCGAGAAGAAGTATCCAACCGAGCCGATCACGTTCGGTTACAACCCTCTGGGCCTGACCGCCGTGACGTTCAGCGCGCAGTCATCGACGGTGTTCGCGCAACCGGTCAGCGATGCTCGCTGCCCGCAGGTCGCGCCCTTCAACGTTCCATTCGTCGTCGTCATGAACCCAAACGGCGCGACGAGTGTCGTCGTCACCGGATTCCAGGTTCAGTTCACCGACTCGTCGGGAAACACGGCGCAGCAGATTACGCTGCCTGCACCGATCCCAGTCACGCCGTTCGGCAGCGCGCTGGCGGAGGCTCGAGGTGACAAGTTCTTCTCGCTGTCGACCGGTGTCGGATGCGGCGTCGGCCAGACTGGCAGTATCGTCGTGGTCGTCGATACCGCTGACGATCAGGGGCACAAGGGATCCGGGCGGGTTCACTTCAACGTGCGGTAACTGTCGGTGCCATCGCTCGAAGGAGCCGAGCCGCTCCTTCGAGCTGATCGTTTCGCCAGCGTAGCGACTCGCCGGTTCGCCGTCGGCGCATATCTGGCGCCTGTTGATCCAGCCGCAGATCAGTTCTCTGCGTCTTTCCGTGCGATCGCCGATCGCGGACCCACTATTGCACCGACAGCGTGCGGGTACCCCAGTGCGCGATCGATCCTGCGTAAACCCGCGCGATTTCAACCCAGCTGATCCGCCGGTCTCGCGAGAAGCCACTGGATATCGTGGATTGGTTCCGTCCGTTCGGAGGTCAGAGCAATGCACCAGCGCCTTATCGGTTTTCTGTTGACCGTGCAGATTCTTGGATTGGGGTCGGCAGCGTACGCACAGCCCTACATGCCCGATCGACCGTGGAGCGTCGATTTCGGCATCGGCTGGGACAACACCATTAGCGGAAATATCAACTCGGGCGCCATCGGCACGCTGAACAACCAGTCGGTGGTCATCTTGAAGAATACTTACGCCGACGTTTACGGCACCGGGCTGCACCTCCGTTTTGGCGGCGGGTTCGAATTCCGCGACAACTCGGAAGTACGCGTGACGTTCACCTTCCAGTCGCTCGACGCGGACCTTACGCGGATGGGCGATCTCGGCGTGGCCAATCTTTACGGTCAATACGCAGATTATCAGAGCTTCGGTATGGACGTCGGATATCGACACTACTTGCCGCTGACGCAGAAGATCCGCGGGTATGGCGAAGCAACCGTGGGGCTGGCGTTCATCGATGAAACCGATGTGGTTCTGTCGGCACCGCAGGTTAATTTCACAGGGAACGCGACAGATTTCTATGACAAGACCGCGGCGTTCACATTCGGCGCGAACGTCGGCGTCACCTTTCCGGTTGCAAAACAGGTCGATGTCTTCACCCAACTCGGACTCCGGTTCGTGTCCGGCATGTCTGAGGTGGACAATTTGGTAGGGACCGGGCTCGACACCATCAACGACAACAGCTCGCGCTGGGCGATGCCGTTCTCAGTCGGCTTAAGTGTGAGATTCTAAGTCGCGCCTCACGGCTCACGGCTCACGGCTCACGGCTCACGGCTCGCTTTCGCGATGTCGCGTTCCAGTAGACTGGCGTCATGAAAACCGCGTTCATCTTGATGCTGGTTGGAGCGCTGATCGGCGTCGTTGCAGCGTCGTTGATCGTGCCGCCGATGCTCGGGTGGTACAGCTCGCCAGGCGGCCTGCCTCAAGGCGCCCAGGTGCAGGCCGTCGTGCAGATTCCCGAAGTCATTCGCTACGCGACATCCCGGCTGCTCATGGGGCAAACGATTGGCGGCAGCATCGGTGCGGGGCTCGGTCTGGTGATCTACTTCGTCTCGAAAAGGCCGAAGGCCCCGGCACCGCCACCGTCAACACCGGCGTGACCCTTCGACTCACGTGATCAAGCGCTCGCCCAGGGCAGGCTGGCAACTGGCAACTGAATCAGAACCCGGACGGCCGCTCGTCGACGACACGAAAGGCGCGTTCCAGCGCGAGTCCAGCCCGCGCGACGGTCCCTTCGTCGAAGAGGCGTCCCACGAGGGTCACACCGTGAGGAACTCGGCGCGGCGGAGAGAATTTGGGCAGCGGGTTCTTCGGATCAGGTGCCCAGTCACTGCGTGCCTCGTTCACGTCGACGAAACCCGCCCGCAGCGTGAGTGATGGATGGCCGGTGAAGTTCGAGATCGTCAACATTTCATCCCGTAGCGATGGGACGAGCAGCACATCGACGTCAGAGAACACGCGGGCCATCTCCTGCGCGACCCGCCGCCGGAAACGATCGGCCTGAACGAAGTCCACGGCCGACAGGAAGCGCGCCTCCCGAAAAAGATTGGGCCACGCATCCGGAACCTGCACCTTCAGCGCATTCAGTCCGCCGCTCAGCGTGAGTTCCTCGAATGACGCGGCTGCTTCACTGAAGAGAATCGGCATCAGCGATCCAAACGGCCAGTCGGGCAGACTAACCTCGGTGACCACCATACCCAGCTTCTTGACGGCTTCGAGCGCCGCGCGGTCGACATCGGTTGCCGGGCTTTCCTTCATCCAGGCGGGGAAGTAACCGACGCGAAGACCCGACGCGCCGGACGTCGCGTCGAACTCGAGATAACTCGGCACGCTCGAGGCGTCACCGGAGTCTGGTCCGGTAATCACCTGCAGCACGAGCATCGCATCTTCGACGCTTCGCGTCATCGGGCCGAGCTTGTCGAGTGACCAGCACAACGTCATGGCACCGGTGCGCGCGACGCGGCCGAACGTCGGTCGCAATCCCGTGACCCCACACCGCATGGCCGGTGCGACGATGCTGCCGCCGGTTTCGCTGCCAACGGAGAAGCCGACGAGCGCGCCGGCGGTCGCGGCGCCTGGACCGGCGCTGGACCCTGACGCGCCTTCCTCGAGCAGCCATGGGTTCATGGTCTGTCCGCCGAACCAGATGTCGTTGAGCGCGAGGGCGCCAAGACTGAGTTTGGCGATCAGCACCGCGCCGGCGTCATTCAATCGCCGAACGACGGCGGAATCTGCCTTCGGGATGCGGTTTCGGTACGGCTCGGCGCCATACGTCGTGGCAATGCCGGATGTATCGAGCAGGTCCTTGACGCCATACGGAATGCCGTGGAGCGGTCCACGATATGTGCCTGAGGCGATCTCGGCGTCGGCGCGTTTTGCTTGCGCAAGCGCCAACTCCCTGGTCAGCGTGATGATCGCGCGAAGCTTCGGATCGTACTGCTCGATCCGTTTCAGATAGATCGTGGTCAGCCGTTCAGACGTCAGCAGCCTTTGCTCAATCCAGCGTGAGAGTCGAGTGACTGGCGCGAAGGCGATGTCGGCGTCATTCGATGGCAGCGGAATTGACTCGCTGGCGCTGCGCACGAAGACGTCGCGCGGCGACGGAGTACGGCCGGCGGGCGCCAGCGGATTCCAGAGCGTGGCGGGGACGACGTCCGCATCCAACGAAACTTTTCGCGGACCAACGCGGCGTTCGAGTTGCGGCGCCATGGTTCGCTGCCAGGTCGTGGCGGCCATGTCGCGCTCCGCCGGCGTCATCGTGACCTGCGCGAGCTTCTCGGCCTCGGCGAATGTCGCGGGCGACACCGGCGGCCCTGATACCGGCCCGGTCCCAAACGTTGGCGGCGCCCCCGCAGTGGTTGGCGATGTCGTCGACTGCGTGGCTTGCTGTTGACCGCGGCATCCGGCCATCGCGGCCAGCGCACCCATGTGAGCCGTGAGCAGGAATTGGCGTCTGGTGTTCATTGGGGAGCAATGATACCGGGCCTTGGGGAGCAGGGCTCAATGTCACGCGGCACGATGCCCACGGCCACGTCGAAGAATCGAAGATCCGAAGATCCGAAGGGGACCGGGCGAATTAGCGGCAACGTGCCTCAAAAAGCGACGGCCGTCGGGGCTTGTCGATCTGGCGAAGCTCGTGGCGCTCGCTTGGTGAGGCGCTCCTGTAAGACGTGGGCTGCAGGACGCCGGCCGAAGGGCCGGCGTGCGAGCGAGGCACCGATCCGCAAACACAAACCCCCCAGAACCCAAACGGGTGCTTGTGTTTGCGGATCGGTGCCTCGCTCGACCGCGCCATGCGCGGTCCTGCAGACCCAGCTTGACGCTCTTCCTTCGGATCTTCGATTCTTCGGATCTTCGACGTAACCGTGGGTACGTCTCAGCTCGACACGTGATTTACAGCTTGCGAATCCGCAGATCGCGCAACGCGGCTTTCGTGCGGTACGAGGCGATGCCAAGCGGCAGCGAGGGCTCCATGTCCACGCGGATGCTGATCTTGTTCCCTTTCCGTTCCTGCTTGATGATCTGCCGATCGTCGAGCCAGGTTTCGATGGCTGCGTCGGTGACGCGAATCCGGACGTTGTACCAGCGGCCGAGTTCGAATTCCGTGGACTGTGACGTTTGGTTCTGTGACGCATCCTCGCCGTTGACGCTCGACAGACCAATCACCGTTCCGCCCCAGCCACCGAGAATCAGCGAGCAGGACGAATCGCCGACGGGAAACGTGATGCCGGCAAAAAAGTCGCGGCCTTCGACGCGCATCGCTTGCAGCGCGATCTCGTAATTGGTCGTGGGCGGCTCGGGTCCATTCCACGTAATGCCCGTAAACGGCTTGCCGGTATCGAGGATGATCTGGCCGTTTTCAACCCGGACCGTACCGTCGCCGCCAAACTTCGACGATTGCCAGCTCCCAAGCGCCTTGCCATCGAACAGCGGCTGCCAGCCTGAGTCGGTTGGCTTCGTCCCTTGCGCAAAGCCAGCGGCTGTCAAAGCTGCCAGCAGGCCGAAGAGCGTCAGGACCGGTTGTATTCGGGCGGGGATGGTGTGCACCATGGGGATTCTACCGTGCGAGCACAGAGCCTGTCTCGCAGGCAAAGTCTTGATATGATTCGAGGTTGGAACGTGAGAGCCTCATCAGGCAGGACATCATGACAACACCGAAGAATGAACCGGATAGCATCGAGCGCCGAGACTTTCTCAAGAAGACCGGCGTGGCCACGATCGCCGCGGGTTTCCCCGGCATCATTGCCCGGCAGTCGGTGACGAACTCATTAAAGGTCGGGTTGGTGGGTTGCGGCGGACGAGGCAGCGGCGCGGCCCGGCAGGCACTGACGGCCGATAAGAACAACGAACTGACGGCGGTCGCCGACGTCGATGAAGCGATTGTCGAACAAGCCACTACGCGGCTCAAGGGCAGTCAGCAGATTGGCGACCGCGTAAAAATCGAGCGCGCATTTGTCGGGTTGGACGCGTTCGAGAAGGTCATCAATGCGGTTGACGTCGTTCTCCTGGCGACGCCGCCGGGCTTCAGACCTCAGCACCTCACGGCCGCGGTGAATGCGAACAAACATGTGTTCTGCGAAAAGCCGTGTGCCACTGATTCGCCTGGCGTCCGCGACGTCATCGCGGCGCAGAAACTCGCCCAGTCCAAGAACCTCTGCCTCGTGGCTGGGTTCTGCTGGCGCTACAACAATATGATCCAGGAAGCGATCGGCCAGGTGCACAATGGCGCGATCGGCCGACCGGTGGCACATTACTCGACCTACTACACCAATCCGGTCAAGCCGCTGCCGCCCGAGAGCACGCGTCCGGCGGCCATGAGCGACATCGAGTGGCAGATTCGCAACTGGTACAACTTCAATTGGCTGTCTGGCGACAGCCTGGTCGAGCAGGCTGTCCACAACGCTGACAAGATCATGTGGATCGTGCACGACACACCGCCGCTGAGCGTCGTCGGCGTGGGAGGACGCTCTGTGCCGGCAAATGGCGGCAACATCTACGATCACTTCGAGGTGAACTACCTGTTCCCGAACGGTTATCGCGTGTCGCTCGCGAACCGTCAGTCCACCGGCTGCTTCAATGGCACACTCGATTTCGTCATGGGTACTGACGCCACGCTGATGCTCGGGAGCGGACCACCCAGAATCGAGACGCCGGATGGCAAGGTCAAGTGGCAATGGCAGGGCGAGGAGTACGACATGTACCAGAAGGAACATGACGTGCTCTTTGCCGCGATCCGCTCCGGTAAGCCGAAGAACGATGACCTGAATCTCGCGACCAGCACGCTGCTCGCGCTGATGGGTCGTCACGCGGCGTATTCGGGACAGGAAGTGACCTGGGACCAGGCCCTGAATTCGCAGGTCAGCCTGGTACCGAAGCCCGTCGACTGGAACGCCAAGCACGAAGTTCCAGGGCTTGCGATCCCGGGCCGTTCGCAGGTGTTCTAATCTCATCCGAGGGGCTTCGTCCCTCGGACTCCCCTACACGCGGTCTCGCGCGCCGCTTCGTCGGCGCGCTCCGATCGCGTGGCTCGCTCGCACTGCTCGCTCGCACCCGTCGCGAGCGTTTGGGTTTATGAGACGCCCTCTAGTCTGTTCGCGGGTCGGGGGGATGAAGCGTCCGTTATTATCTGCCAATGGTGAAGACATGGATCGGGTCGGCGTGCGTGATCGGGACGCTGCTACTGTCGGCGCAAGGGGATAAACCGCCCGACCCGAAGGAACTCGGCGTCGTCCAGCAGATCCGGGCGCGGATAGAGGAGCATTCGAAGAAGGCGCCAACGGCGAAGCCTGCGCCGTATAAAGTCACGATTCCAAATACCACGGTGACTTACGCCATGGTTCCAGTCCCCGCGGGCGAGTTCACGATGGGATCCGCTGGCGCTGGCGCGAAGCCGGACGAGCAGCCGCAGCACAAGGTCAAGCTCGATGCGTTCTGGATGCAGGCGCACGAGGTGACGTGGGACGCGTATCTCATGTTCATGTTTGCCGATCAGGCAAACGAGCGCCCGAACCCTGACGCGATCGTGGACGCGGTGAGCCGGCCGACCGCCCCGTATGTGGAGATGAGTTTCGGTCGAGGCTTGAAGGGCTTTCCGGCAATCAGCATGACGCAACATGCCGCCAACAAGTTTGCCGAGTGGCTGAGCGCGAAGACCGGCGAATACTACCGGCTGCCGACTGAGGCCGAGTGGGAATACGCGTGCCGCGCTGGTTCAGCGACAGGAATCCCGTCGGGCAGCGTGGACGAGTACGCATGGGACGCAAAGAACTCAGCGGCGCAGTTCTTCTCGGCGACGTATCACGCGGTCGGGACGAAGAAACCGAACGGCTGGGGCCTCTACGACATGCTCGGCAACGTGATGGAGTGGACGCTCGATCAGTACGCACCATACACGGCATCGGCGCAGGAGAACCCGTGGGTGAAGTCGACGACGGCGTATCCGCATGCGGTACGCGGCGGTTCGTGGCACGAGGACGAATCAGCCGTGACGTGCACGGCGCGCGTGCAGTCAAGTGCGTCCTGGAAGAGACAGGATCCCCAACTTCCCAAGAGCATCTGGTACATGACCGACGCGCAGTGGCTTGGCTTCCGCCTCGTACGTCCGGCCAAACTCCCGAGCGCTGAAGAGATGTACCGCGCCTGGAACAACGGTGTCGCTCAGGAACCTTACTAAAAAGTTAAAAGTTAAAAGTTGGAAGTTCGGGTCACATGGCTCGCTTGATTGCAGGTCTCGCCCTTTGCCTTGTCACCCTGTCACCGCCCTATCCGCCATCCTTACATCGCTACGAGTCCGTCGAGCCCTACATGGGCACGCTCGTCAAGATCACGCTTTACGCGAGCGACGAGCAGGTGGCGACGAAAGCCTTTCGCGCCGCGTTCGATCGTATCGGCGATCTCGATCGCATTCTTTCGGACTACAAACCGGATAGCGAGCTGAACCGGATCGCGACGACTGCCGTTGGTCGCGCAATCAAGGTCAGCGACGATCTCTTCACCGTACTCGCTGCATCGCAGGACCTGGCGGCAGCAACCGGCGGTGCGTTTGACGTGACCCAAGGGGCCGTGTTTCGTTTGTGGCGCGAGGCTCGGCGCACGTCCCGCCTGCCAGACGCTGCCGCGCTGAAAGCAGCGGCGAGCCGCGGCGGCTATCAAAAACTGCATCTCGATGCGGCAAATCAAACCGTCAGGCTCGATCAGGCGGGGATGGCGCTGGACGTTGGTGCGATTGGGAAAGGCTATGCGGCAAGCGAAGCAATTGAAGTGCTCGGGCGGCTCGGCGTCGGCAGCGCACTCGTCGCGGTGAGCGGTGATCTTGCGTTCAGCGCCGCGCCTCCGGGCGAGCGCGGCTGGCGGATCGACATCCACGCAGACGATCCAGCGCTGGCCACCGCGCCGCGCGTGCTCCAACTGACGAACGCCGCCGTCTCCACCTCTGGCAATAGCCAGCAACATCTCGACACTGGCGAGCAGCGTTACTCACACGTCGTCGATCCTTCCTCGGGAATGGGTCTCACCGAGGACATCACGGTCACCGTGATCGCGCCGACAGGTCTCGAGTCTGATGGGCTCGACACCGCCGTGAGCGTGCTCGGGCCGGATCGCGGTCTCGCATTGATCGAATCGCGTCCACGTGTCGCGGCGATTATCATCCGTCGCACGGGCTTAGGGGCAGAGGTCGTGATGTCCTCACGCTTCCGTGAGCTTATCGCCGGGCACGTCGGCGGTCGTCGATGACCTCCCTCTGAACTTTGATTCTTCACTGTCAACTTTTAACTTTTAACTTTTAACTTTCAATTCCCCTACCACCGTCCACAGCGCCAACGGTCCCACCGCAATCAGCGACGCCGCAAGCAGGAACGGAGCCGTATACGAGCCGGTTCTGTCGATCAGGAAACCGGTGACGAGCGGCGAGAGAATGCCCGCAATGTTGCCGATAAAGTTATACACGCCAGTCCAGAGTCCGACTTCGGCTGGCGGTGCACAGCTCTGGAGAATAACCAGGAGGTTGCCCGTGGCCAGGCCGACGAGGCACCCGCCGACGATGAGGGCCACGGCCGTCCCGGGCGAATCGACACGGGCGGCGGGAATCAGAAGCAGGCCCGTGAGAAACGCGACCGAGACAACTCCTTTGCGCGCGTGCGACTCGCTGACGCCTCGGTGAATGAGACGATCCGCGATCCATCCGCCAATCGGTTCGCTCGCGCCGAAGACGAAATAGGGGAGGGCCGCATACAGGCCCGCACTCAGAATCGTCAAGCCCCTCGATGTCACGAGATAATCGGGCAGCCAGTTGACCAGGAAATACCAGTAGTAGTCGAAGCAGAAGAAACTCAGACAGACGCCGAGAAGGTTTCGGTTCGTCACCAGCGCCCCGACTGTCTTCAGAAATCCCTGCCGGGCCAGTGGCGCCGATCGATCCGCGCTCCCGCTCAGCTCCTTCGGCGTCGTCAGGAACCACGGGATCAGCCACAGCAATGCCGCGAAGCCGACGATGGAAAAGCTGGCCCGCCAGCCGTAGTGGATGAGCATCCACGGCACCAGCACGCCTTCGATGACGAGGCCCGTCCGCGTCCCTGCATCGAACAACCCGCTCGGCAGGCCGCGCTCGGACGGACGAAAGAGCAGGCTCACCACCTTCGATCCGCCGGGAAGATAGATGGCTTCCCCTACGCCGAGCAGCATCCGGAAGACGATCAAGGTGCCGAGACTGTTGGCGAATCCGATGAGCCCCTGCGAAATCGACCAGAGCGTGAATGCCGCGGCATACAGCCATCGCAGATTCACTCGGTCGGCGAGCACGCCCATTGGAATCTGCAGCAGCGCGTAAGACCAGAAGAATGCCGACAACAGGACGCCCTTGGCTTCCGGGCCGAGGTGCAGTTCCTTCGAGATGAGCGGCAGTGCGAATGAAATCGTCGCGCGGTCGAAGTAGTTGATCAGCGACGCGGTGAAGAGCAGTCCGACGATCGACCATCGGCGGGCGTTGGTGAGCTTGATGGCGACGTCCGGAATTGACGGCGATCCGGTGCGGCTGAGGCTTGAGGCGGTCACGGTCACGGAGCCTATCGCGGGTCGGCGGCCGCGCGCCAGAGGTTTGTGCGTGTCAGCTTCCAGCTTCGCGCTGCCAGCTTCCCGCTCAATTTATCGCGAAGAGGATTCGGCGGCTCTGTGCGGTTCGACAGCGCGACAACAGCGGGTAGCTGGAAACCGGTAGCTGGAGCGGACAGCCAGTCGCCTCTACGCTAATGCGGCTGTCCAGTGATTTGACTGAACGGAATTGTCAGTGAGCCGACCGAGCCGGTGCCGACGTCACGCACGACGATGCGCATGTTGGTGGCGGCAGCCTGACGTGGAATGCGATGCTGCCGGAGCAGCCCGTCCTTCGTGGCCTTGGCGTAGTTCGCATCGCTCAGCGCGAGGGTTAGCGTGTCGCTGACGCCGTCACCCAGCAAGCGGCCGCGCTCGTCTTTCTGCACGTAGACGATGTCGATCTGGGCGTGCCAGCGATCGCCCTCTCGTTTGAAGCCGATTCCTGCTGGATTGATCTGGACGAGGAGGTTGATGGTGTTGGGCGACGGCTGATCGATCAGATCCGCGCGCGCGTTTACCGCGAGAGAGGTCGACTCGAGCGGGCTCCACACCGCGCCGCGGATGTCATCCTTCCGTGCCTTGGCCGTGTCATCGGGCGGCTTGAGCGCGAAGTAGCCTTTGCGATAACGAATATCGATGTGCGGACGGTCGACCTTCACCCGGATCTCTCGAAACTTCCCGTCCTGCGTTTCGTCGGTCGAGTAGTAGCCAAGCGTGTAGGTCACGCGGGAATCGTCAATCGCCTGCCGGATGGCGCGCGTCAGATCGTTGGTGTTGTACGCGGCTCGTCCACCGGTTCGCGACGCCAGTTCCTTCATCGAGTCCTGGTTCGCCGTGATCGTGGTTGAGCGGGGCGGACCAGACGAGGGACCGGTTCTCGGAATCCCGCGTACGGACGCATCAAACCCCGGCAACACCATCAATCCGCGGGCATCGACTGGATAGACCGCGACGCCTGAATCGTTGAGTGCGCGCACCGCGGCGTCAGTTTCGTGCGTGAACGTGCGCTGTTCGCGTGTCGATCCGATCGCCGGCACGCTGTCGAATCCGATAGTGAGCGGAAAGCCGCCGGAAAGCCAGATGAGGTTCTTGCGGCCCGGCACGCCGGACAAATGGCGGGCGATCGCCTCGAGCGTCGCAAGCGTGTTGACGATCCGACCAGACGTAAAGAAGTCCGCTTCCCGCTGATTCGCGTCCGCGAGCGCATCGAGGCCAAGTCGCTGGAGTTCGCTCTGCGCTCCCTGATTCGGAGTGGACGCATCGAGCTCGGTCGGGATCTCTCCGGTCGCCTGATGCATCCTCGCGATCAGGGAGGCGGAGTCGGTGGTGTAGTCGTGCAGCAGCGTCAGGCTGTGCCGGCCGAGCGAAAAGATCGCAACCCGATCCTGCGGCTCGAGCTGTTGGAGGAATTTGAGCAGCCCCTTGCGCGCGTACAGCTGATCGGTCCACGACGTATTCAGCAGATCAAGAAGGACAACCGTCACGCTGGTCGGAACTTCGTGGTTTTCCGCGAGCACGTTAGAAAAAATGTGCGGCGGAAGAGCCGTCGGCGGCGCGATGGATTTGTCCGCCGATGCCACCGTGAAGAAGCTAATCCGCTGCGGCTTGCCTTGCTCGGTGATCGCGAAGTCTTCCTGCTTCAAGTCATCGACGGGCTTCCCGTGCGAATCGTGAACGACGACATTAACCTGGACGAGGTGAGCGCCCGAGCGAAAGACGGGCGATTGTCCATCGGATTGACTTTGGGGCGCTTGAGTCGCCGCGTGACGGCTGGCAAGAATCAGAGCGAGAACGACGCCGTAGCAGGTGCGACGCATGTGATTCACGATCCAGCATACGCCTCTTGCCGCTGTCGCCAACTGAAGTATGCGGGTGGCGATCCTATTCCACCCTCAACGCCTCCGCAGGTTCGACGCGCGTTGCGCGTCGCGCCGGAACCGAACATGCCAGGACCGCGATCGCCATCATCATGCCGGTCACTCCAGCGAAGCTGAGCGGGTCGAGAGGACTGACTTCGAAGAGCAGCGAGCGGAGAAAACCTGTCAGCGCGAACGCACCGGCGAGTCCGAGCATCGCTCCGGCGATGGTCAATCCGAGGCCGCGCGAGACGACGAGCCGGATGACGTCAGCTTGACGGGCACCGAGAGCGATGCGAATCCCGATCTCGCGCCTCTTTCTGGCGACGATTTCCGAGAGCACCCCGAAGAGCCCGACCAGCGTCAACATCACTGCCACCGCTCCAAACGTCATCATCAGCTGCAGGACGAAACGCTGACGACCGAAGACATCGGCATACGCGCACTCGACCAGTGTCACGCGATCGATCGGCTGGTTCTTGTCGATCGACCAGATCGCGGCCTTGATGCCCGGAACGACGGCGGCGGCATCGCCCGCTCGTACGAGCAGCACGCGAGCCGCATATCCGCGTCGTTTTGGCGCAGCGCTGAGGGTCGCGCTATCACTCGGAATGGGCCACGGAGTGTAGAGGTGTAATTGCGTGCGACCTGGAAGACCCCAGGAATCGACGCTGCCGACGACGCCGACGATAGTCTGCCAGTCTGCACTACTGAAAGGGCGGAATCGTCGACCAACGGCTGAGCCGTCGGGCCAGTAGCGATCGGCGAGGGCCTTGGTGATGATGAGTGAGTCAGCCCGCTCATCGGATGTAAAGAGGCGTCCGGCTACCAGTGGAATCTGGAGCGCTCGAAAGTAGTCCGGCGACACGCTGTTCGCGGGCAGGGTCATTTTCTCATCCGGCGCGTGCACGGTGCTGCCTTCGGCCTCCGGAGTCCCGAAACGCAGCGAGCCTCCGGCCGGCGGCACACCGTCGGCGACGGCAAACTGCGAGACACCTGGAATCGTCACGACCCGATCGCGAACGGAGTCGATGAATCTGGCGCGTGCAGCACTCGAAGGGTACTTATCCGTCGGTAGGCTGATAGTCACAGCCACCAGTCCACGCGGCTCGAATCCAGGGTTCAGCGATTCGAGGTTCAAGAACGTCCGTAGCATCAATGCCGTGCCCACGAGGAGAATCACCGAGAACGCAACCTCCGCGATGATGAGCGCATCAGCGAACCGGCTGTACGATCGACTGCCGCCGCTGCTGACGGTTGCCTTCAGGATGACGTCGAGGTCGGGACGGGAACCTCGTAGGGCTGGCAGGAGACCCAGCACCAGTCCTGTCGCCAGCGTCATGGCCAGCGTGACCGTCAGGACCCTTGCGTCTATTTCGATGGGACTGGTTGATTGAAACGTGAGATTGGCAGGCGCTGACGCGATGATGGCGTCAACGCCCCACGTCGCAATCAGAATGCCGAGTGCCCCTCCGCAAATCGCGAACAGCAGGCTTTCAGTCAGCATCTCCCGGATCAGACGGCCGCGCCCGGCGCCGATCGCCGCTCGGATCGCCATTTCGCGCTGTCGAATCACAATCTGCGACAGGAACAGGCTTGCCGTATTGGCACAGGTAATCAGGAGGACGAACGCCACCGCACCCAGGATGACGAGCAACGACGTGCGTGTCGTCTTGTCGACGTACGCGACTTTCTTCCGATCGACACGCAATCCCCACGTTCTCGCCAGCGGAGCCTGCAGTTGGCGTCTATCGGCGATGCTGTCCGCGAGGCGTTGCTCCGATCCGCGCGGGACGGTCGTGGACAGCCGGGCGATGCCGTAAAAACTGCGCACCGACGTGTCGCCGAGATTCGACTGTGGATCGTAGGGCAGCCAGAGGCTCTCCTTCTCGCCCGTCAGGCGGAATCGGCGCGGCATGACGCCGATGATCCGGTACGCCTCGTCATTCAGGGTGAGGCGCGTATCGAGGACATCCTCGCGTGCGCCGAGCTTGCGACGCCAGAGGGCCTCGCTGATCACGACGACCCGTTCCGCGCCGGGCGCGCCTTCGGCGCGCAGGAATCCGCGGCCAATCCGAGGCTGGACCCCGAGCATTTCAAACAGGCCGGTCGAAACGATCAGTCCCTGAACCCGCTCGGGTTCGACGTCACCGGTGATGTCGAACTGGCCCGGCGCGTAGGCTTCGAACGCCTCGAACAGCGTCGGTTCGTTTTGCCAGCCGATAATCTTCGCGGCCGTCAGGATATTGCCACCTCCACCCCTGACGCGATCGATGTCGAGGACGTCGACGAGTCGATCGGCGTAGGCAAACGGCGTCGGGCGAAGCACTGTTTGATCGACGACGCTGAACACCGCCGTCGTGGCGCCGATGCCGATGCCGAGGATCACGATCATCAGCACCGAATGCGCTGGTTTGAATCGAAACCGACGAGCAGCAAGTCGAAGATCGGGAATCATCGATTGTCCTCGCTGAAGGTGCCGCACCACGCCAGATCGTTCGCGGGGCTGGAGCATGTCCGTTGCCACGCGCGCTAGGTTCGCTTATGTCATTGAATTGAAAGAGTTTCGCCAGTGTTCTGGCGCGCGTCCAAGATCGCGAACGTGACCGGCCGTGGGACGGATTGTCGCGCGAACGGGCAATGGATGCCGAGGACAGCTATACTCATCGGCCCGGGGACCAGTCGTCGCCTGGCCTCCCTGACGGAGCGGCCAAGGCAGAGCGAGGGTCATGCGCAGAGTCAGTCAAGCGTTTGCCTGTACGGTCGGGCTAGCCGTCGGGTGGGGCATGTCGCCGCGGGTCGATCCGAGGGAGGAACCGCAGCCGCAGTGCACACGACAGCGCGAACGGTGTGCGGCCGCCGCGTTTTCGTCCACGTCAATCGCACCCGCTATCGTCAGCACAGCCGCGCTTGTGTCCGTCGGATCTTGTACCCCGCCACGCTGTCGCGTCGGTCCCTATCCAAGGATGGCTCGCTACACCGCCAGTCGCAGTCCGGACGACGCTGCAAACGTCGTCTGCCCGTGAGGCGTGGAAATCGGTCACGTGAAACCTGGAGGAATGGAACACATGATCGGGAAGGAAATATTGAAGGTATCCGCCGAGGCGAGATCGAGCGTCGCGTCACATCCATCCACGCCGGTCGATCGATGGGCGCTCCGCCGAATCCAGGACATTGTCAGGACGGCCCCGATTCGTTTCAGGTTGTGGGATGGATTCGAGTCGCCATCGCCCGCGGGCCCTCCGGTGGCGACCTTGACGTTCAACGAGCGTTCAGCGTTGTTCGGATGGATGTGGGATCCCGAGTTGAACTTCGGCGAGACATACATGAGCGGTCTGGTGAGCGTCGACGGAGATCTGCTCGGTCTGCTCGAGGCGATTTATCGGGCGTTTTCACGACCAAGGCGACGCGGCTGGTGGCTGTGGCAGAAGTCGAATGATGCCCGGGCGGCGCGGGAAAATGTTCATCATCATTACGACCTCGGAAACGACTTCTACCGGCTCTGGCTCGATGACGAAATGGTCTACACCTGCGCGTACTTTCCGACTCCGGAGGTAAGCCTCGAGGAAGCGCAACGGGCGAAGCTCGATCTCGTCTGCCGCAAGTTGCACCTGAAACCGGGTGAGCGTGTCATCGAAGCCGGCTGCGGATGGGGCTCGCTCGCACTCTACATGGCGCGACACTATGGCGTCCGCGTACGCGCGTTCAACATTTCGTCGGAGCAGATCGCGTACGCACGTCGCCGCGCGGAACGCGAGGGACTGAGCGATCGGGTCGAGTTTGTCCAGGAGGACTATCGGCTCGTTGAGGGTGCGTGCGACGTGTTTGTCTCGGTGGGCATGCTGGAGCATGTGGGGGCGTCCGACTACCCGACGCTCGGCCGGGTCATCGACCGGTGTCTGCCGAAGCATGGCCGCGGACTGCTTCACTTCATCGGGCGCGATCAGCCTGCGCCGTTGAGCCCGTGGATCCGGAAACGGATTTTCCCGGGCGCCTACGCGCCAACGCTGCCCGAGGTCTTCGGTCGCGTCCTCGAGCCGTACTCGTTCTCGGTGCTGGACGTCCACAACATGCGGTGGCACTACGCGAAAACGCTGGAACACTGGTGCCGCCGGTTTGACGATGCGAGCCGGCAGGTGCTGGCGATGTTCGACGACACGTTCGTGCGAGCGTGGAGACTCTATCTGACGGGTTCACAGGCGTCGTTCACAACCGGATCCTTGCAGCTGTTCCAGGTTGTCTTCGCTCGCGGCGACACCCCGGCGGCGCCGTGGACGAGGATTGCCGGCTGATCGCCAGCGCTTTCCGTCATGAATACTTGCGATGTCCTGATTGCGGGAGGTGGTCCAGCCGGGTCGGCGTGCGCCTGGAAACTTCGTCAGGCCGGCATCGATGTCCTCGTCATGGACAAAGCCGTGTTTCCGCGCGACAAGGTGTGTGCCGGCTGGATCACTCCACAAGTCATCGAAGACCTGGCACTCGACGTCGATGACTATCGGGCGGGCAGGACGTTTCAGCCGATCACGGGATTCCGAGTAGGGCTGATTGGCAGCGACCGCGCACTGGAGATGCAGTACGAACGACCCGTCAGTTATGGCGTCCGGCGATGCGAGTTTGACGACTACCTGCTGAAACGATCGAACGCCCGTCTGCTTCTCGGCACGGCGGTGACGAAGATCCGGCGGGACGGACGGCATTGGGTCGTGAACGAATCCGTTCGTGCCTCCATGCTCGTTGGCGCGGGCGGCCACTTTTGCCCGGTTGCCCGAACCCTCACAGGAGAACACGATCACGCTCCGGTCATCGCGGCACAGGAAGTCGAATTCGCGGTGAAAGCGTCCGCTCCTGCGTTTGCGATCGCTGAGGAAGTACCGGAGCTGTACTTCTGTCCGGACCTGAAGGGCTATGGCTGGTGTTTTCGGAAAGAGGATTATCTCAATATCGGTTTCGGGCGATTGGATTCGAGAAGGGTGCCGAAACAGACCGCCGACTTCGTCGATTTTCTGAAGACGAACGATAGGATTTCACCTCAGGGATCGTGGCGCTGGAAAGGACACGCCTATCTACTTGCCGGCGATACCGGTCGGCCGCCGGTCGCGGATGGCGTCATCCTGATTGGAGACGCGGCTGGCCTGGCCTATCCGCAGAGCGGCGAAGGAATCCGGCCTGCGATCGAATCGGGCCTGATGGCCGCTTCGACGATCGTGGCCGCACAGGGCAGCTACGCTCGCGAACGGCTCGAGCCGTACGAGCGCGGCGTCACGAAGCGGTTTGGGGCATCGAAGTCCGCCCGCTTGCTCGCTGGACTGATGCCGAGCGGCATCTCCACGACTGCCGCGCGATGGTTGCTGACGAGCCCGCTGTTCGTCCGTCATATGGTGCTCGATCGCTGGTTTCTGCATGCCCAGGAGCAGGCGCTCGTGTAGGGCGGCTGGGTTTGCTGAGGGGCGTTGTCGATTTCCATCCAGCCGGATCGACAATACAAAGGTGATAGGTGCCGTGGTCCGGGATCCGTGATCCGAACACTCCGGAAGCGCCGATATCGGCTCGGACGGGTACCGGATCCTGGTTCGCGTCACGAATCAAACTGGACAGCGCGTGGGGGGTGGGGCCCCCCGCGCAGTGATAAGCGCCTGCGGCCCGAGCGAGGCGCTGGAAGGCAGCGCCGCGGAGCGGCGCCGCCGAGCGAGCGCGCGTGGGGGTGGGGCCCCACGCGCAGTGATAAAGGAGCCTGCGGATGAGCGGCGTTAGAGTGTTGGTCGGTACGCGGAAAGGTGCGTTCATCCTGACATCGGACGGCAAACGCGAGCGGTGGGACGTCGCCGGTCCATTTTTCGGCGGGTGGGAGATGTACCACCTGAAGGGATCGCCGGTAGATCCGAATCGCCTGTATGCCTCGCAGTCGTCCGGATGGTTCGGTCAGGTGATCCAGCGCTCGAACGACGGGGGAAAGACCTGGGAGACGGCCGGCAACAAGTTCGTGTACGACGGCGTACCTGGAACGCACCAGTGGTACGACGGCACGCCTCATCCCTGGGAATTCAAACGCGTCTGGCACCTCGAGCCGTCGCTGGCTGATCCCGACACCGTCTACGCCGGCGTCGAGGACGCCGCGTTGTTTCGAACGACTGATGGCGGCCAGAACTGGGCGGAAATGCCGGGGCTTCGCGGTCACGGCTCAGGCCCGCACTGGCAACCGGGCGCCGGCGGTCTTTGCCTTCACACGATCCTGATCGATCCGTCCAATCAAAAGCGGATGTACATCGCCATTTCCGCCGCGGGAGCATTCCGCACGGATGATGGAGGAACCACCTGGCAGCCGATCAACAAAGGGCTGCATTCCCAACACATTCCAAGTCCGAACGCCGAGGTTGGGCACTGCGTTCATCGGCTCGCCATGCACCGCTCCCGTCCCGGAACGCTGTTCATGCAAAAGCATTGGGACGTGATGCGCACCGACAACGGCGGCGATCAGTGGACAGAAGTCAGCGGTAACCTGCCAACCGACTTCGGGTTCGTGATCGATGTCCACGCACACGAGCCGGAGACGATTTATGTCGTTCCAATCAAGAGCGACAGCGAGCACTATCCTCCCGACGGAAAGCTGCGAGTGTACCGCAGCAAAACGGGCGGCAACGAATGGGAGGCGTTGACCAAGGGGCTGCCGCAGAAGGACTGCTACGTCAACGTGCTGCGCGATGCGATGTCGGTTGATTCGCTCGACAAGTGCGGAATCTACTTCGGGACCAGTGGTGGCCAGGTCTATGCCTCAGCGGATGCCGGTGACAGTTGGAACGCCATCGTCCACGACCTGCCGCCGGTCGTGTCCGTCGAGGTCCAGACGCTGGCCTGAGTGGAATCTCTGATGGTTCGCGTTGTTTTACCGGCCCATCTCCGCACGCTGGCACGTGTCGGCGACGGCGAGATCCAGGTGCAACTGAACGGCCCTCCGACGCTGCGATCCGTGCTGGACGCGATCGAGACGTCGTATCCGGTGTTGCGTGGAACCATTCGCGATCATGTCACCGAAAAGCGCCGCCCGTTCGTGCGCTTCTTCGCGTGCGAAGAGGACCTGTCTCACGAGTTGCCGGATACGCCGCTTCCGGACGCTGTCGTCAGCGGCGCCGAGCCCTTCCTGGTGGTTGGTGCGACGGCAGGAGGCTAGAATCCCTCATCACTCATCGCTGATCCCGAATCGCTAATCCTCGGATCCCCAATCCTCGGATCCCCAATCCTCGAATCCCCAATCCTCGACTCCCCAATCCTCGAGTGGCTGAATTCTTGAATCAGTCCGTCCGAAGTGCCGCGAGAGGATCTGCAGTCGTCGTGCGGCGTGCGGCAAGGTAGCTGGCGACGAACGCGACTGAAAGGAAGAGCAGCGACATTCCGGCGAATGCCGCCGGGTCGAATGGGCTGACGGTGAAGAGAAATCCCTCGATCGCGGGGGCCGCTGCCGCGGCGAGGACGAGTCCGATCAGGACGGCCACCACTGCCAGGCTGAAGCCTTCTCGAACAACCATTCCCAGGACCGTCGAAGGCTGCGCCCCGAGCGCCAGGCGGATGCCGATCTCGCGGGTGCGGCGCTGCACGGAGTGCGCCATGACGCCGTACAGTCCCACGCAGGAGAGGAGCAGGCCGACTCCTCCGAGCGCGCCGGTCACGAGCGCCGCGACCCGCTGGGGAAGGAGCACAATCGACGTGGCGTCTTTCAGCGTTGAGATTACCGGCCGAGGAACAGCTGGATCCATCGCGAGGACGGTTTGCTGGATCGCCGGGCCGAGCCACTCGGCGTCATCCGAGGTCCTGACGACCAACGACTGTGTCGGCCGCCAGAGCTGTGCAACAGGGAAATAGGCAAACGGCGGGGTGTGCTCGCCGAGCGTGCTGTATTTGGCGTCCCGCACGACGCCGACGATCGTTGCCGGCTTGCCGAGGAACCTGAAGTCTTGTCCGATCACATTGCCGTCACGCGACAGCTGGCGCGCGAGTGATTGGTTGACGATCGCGACGCGCTGGCCGCGCTCGTCGTCCGCGTCGGCAAAGGCGCGGCCTTTGACAACGGGTATGCGGAGCACGGAAAAGAACCCGGGATCCACGCTGGCGAGCTGCACGCCGATAGTCCTTCCGTTGATTTCGATGTCTTCAGTCGTGCTCCCGCCCGTCAGCGGCAATCGCGACGCGTAGCCGACGGCCGCGACCTGCCGGATCGACTCGAGACGTGAGCGCAGGGTCGCGTAGAACGCCCGGGTCCGCGCTTCGTCGTAGCCCCACGACTCCGCTTCGAACGTGGTCGTTGAGACGTGCGTGATCTGAAAACCCGGATCGATGTTCTGGCCGTGCGCGAGGGCGCGCACGAAGAGTCCCGCAGCGACAAGCAATACGAGCGAAAGGGACAGTTGACCGACGAGCAGCATTCGATTGATTCGAGAGGGCCGCCACCGACTGCCGGCGGAGTCATCGCGAAGACGCGACGTGATATCGACGCGGACGGCGGCGAGCGCCGGCGCGATCCCAAAGATCAGGCCGACGATGAGAGCCGATGTCAGCGCGAAGGCCAGCACCCGCGCGTCCGGGGACAACTCGATGAAAATCGGGAGGTTGACCGGAACCGCCATTTGCTCGAGCGCATGGGTCGCCAGCACGGACAGTGCGAGCCCGCCGATGGCTCCGAGCGTAAACAGCAACAGGATCTCGACCAACAGTTGGCGTACGAGGCGCATCCTGCCGGCGCCGAGTGCGGCGCGCACGGCCAGCTCACGTCCGCGGGCCACGGAACGAGCCATCAGCATCGCCGCGACATTGATACCGGCAATCACGAAGACCAGCAGGGCGGCGACCAGCAGGCTGCCCAGGAACCTGAGGATGACTTCGTCCTCGCCGCCAGGCAGTCCGGAGAACAGAAAGACGCTCATGCTGCGGAATCCGGCCGGGCCTCTGGGCTCGCCCAGTTCCTGTGCGTGGGCTCTCGTCAGGGCGGCGAGTTCGGTCTGAGCAGATTCGGTCGAGATCCCGTCCTTCAAATGTCCGAACATCCACAGCCACGAAGAGTGGGTCAGATTCGCCCGTGGCCGCAGGAGCGGCTGCATCATCAGCGGCACCCACGCGTCAGCGCGAATGCCGGTATAGACGCCGCGAAAACTTGCCGGTGCCACACCGATGAGCGTGAACGGAGCGCCGTTGACGAGAAGAGAACGGCCCACGATGTCTGGATTGCCGCCCAGGCGGGTTGACCAGAAGGCGCGAGACACCACAATCACCGGTTGGGCGAGCGGTGTTCGATCCTCGTCTGGCGCGAAGAATCGACCGAGATACGGCCGCACGCCCAGCACGTCGAAGTAATTGCCGCTGATCATGTTGGCCGCGACGATCGTTCCTTGTTGTCCTGCGGAGATGGTCACGATGACCTTTCCCCACGCGGCGATACCGTCAAGCGTATGCGTGCGGCTGCGAAGATAGCCGTAATCGTCGAACGAACCCTGCTGAAGCAACAACCCGTCGGTCCGGACAGGCGCGAGCGTGACGAGCCTGTCCGCTTCGGCGACGCCCGGAACCGGCCTCAGCACGAGCGCATTCAGCGCGCTGAAGAGGGTGGTCAACGCGCCGCTGCCGAGCGACACGACCATGACGACAACGGCCGTGAACACAGGGCTCTTCCGGAGCACGCGGCCGGCAAAGCGCAGATCAGACAGCGAT
>JBKPNQ010000052.1:0-35217 GCA_046732715.1 Acidobacteriota bacterium
GCCAGGTCGCCTTCACCTCGAGCGCGCGGATGGTTGCCGGTCCAGAACGTCACCCCGCCCTCCGACGCCACGAGCACGAAACGGTGGTAGACGCGGGCGTTGCGAATCGTCCAGGGCGCGACAACCAGCGCCGCGCCAACCACGAGGGTGACAGCGAGGTGGGTGCGGCGTAGAGCAATCAGCCAGAGCGCCGCAATCGGTACGAACACCAGCATCGCCGGTCGGACCAGGATAGCCGCACCCGCCACCAGGCCGGCACCGATCGCAACCGCCGTGGCGCGGGTAACGTCGGTGCGCTCCAGCGCGCGATTCAACAACACGACCGACGAGAGGGTCATTGTGCTATAGAGCGCTTCACTGAACACATAGGAACAAATCCAGACGAGCGGCGGGTATGCCGCGGCGATCGCCGCGGCCGCGATTCCCGCGCGCGGGCCGGCCGAGCGAAAGGCGATCAGCCCAATCAACCAGACGCCGAGGCCTCCCACGATCGACTGCGCCAGCTTGACTCGAGCAGGGGTCGCGTCGAAGTCGCCACGACCGGCGCCGATCAGCGCCAGAAAGAACGGGTATCCGGGAGCCCTGCCGAACTGCGCCGCGCTGACACCCGCCACGTCCGGCGTGTCGTACACGAATCCCTTCCCAAGGGTCAGGTTCTTCGCCAGCGCGAGATATTCGCGCTCGTCATGCGTCAGCGGGCGGTGCTGCCAGTAGCCCAGTCCAAACGCAAGTCGCAGCGCGAAGCCCACGACGGCCGCCGCCACGATCAGGCGTTGTGCGCCGGTCCGATTGATGGCCATGCGTGCCCGATTATTGCCGTCCCTCGAAGCGCAAAGCTGAAATCTGCTCCGAGACGAGCCCGACCAGAAACACGATGACAGCGAGCATGATGAGGAGGACCGAGGAGTTCGTGATGTGGCTCTGCGTCGCAATCGTCCAGACGGCGTAGGCGGCACCCAGCGCGAAGGACGCGAGGCTCAGCGGCAGGAAGATCCGCAGCGGGCTGAAGAGGGTGACGATCTTGAGGATGATCATCAGGAACTTCGCGCCGTCGCGCGCCAGGCGGATCTTCGACTCGCCGACGCGCGAGCGGGCCTCCACCGGTTCGAAGGCCACGTTATAGCCACCCTTGATGAACGCGAGCGTCGTCGTCGTCGGCGTCGAAAAGCCGTTGGGGAGGAGATGGATGAATTCGCGGAGGTGTTCGGTGCGCGCGCCGCGGAAACCGGAGGTCAAGTCCGGGATTTCACGACCGGTGAGATAGCTGGCGAGCCAGTTGAGCGCGCTGTTGCCAAACCGTCTGGCGTGGGTCGCCTGCGTCGAGGCCGACCGTGCGCCGATGACGAGATCGTACTCCCCGAGTCGGGCGACGAGCCGACGGGAATCCTCTGGACGATGCTGGCCGTCGCCGTCGACGATGAGGATGAACTCTCCGGTCGCCCGGCGGATGCCGCTCTTCACGGCGGCGCCATTCCCTTTGTTATATGGGTGCGTCACGACCGTCGCGCCCGCCGCGGACGCCGCCCCTGCCGTGGCGTCCTTCGAACCGTCGTCGATGACGATGATTTCATGCCACGCGGCCGCTGCCTTCAGCAAGCCGACCACGTTGCCGATCGCGTCCGCTTCGTTGTAGGCAGGAATGACGATGGAAACGGCTGACGGGTCCGCCACGCGGCTAGCGCTCCCGGCCCGCTTTGGCTGACAGCACTGGCGGCGGCTCGTCGATCTTCTGCCCCGTCAACTCGAGCAGGCGCACGCGATACAACAGGTCCTCGAGCAGCTTGCGATTTCCGGAAATCATGTCGGCGACGAGACCGATGACGATGATCTGGAATCCGACAATCATCAACACCGCGGCACCGATCAAGGATGCGATGTGGCGGAATCCTTCGTTCTGAAGGAAGTAGTACACAAAGCGGAGCGACACCGCGAACCCGACACCGAAGACGGCCAGACCGATGTACGTGAACACCTTCAGCGGCTCGTACATCGCGTAGATTCGTACGATGGTGGCGGCCGATCGCTTGATATAGGAAAACACGCTGTCGAAGAGGCGTGACTCTCGCGTGCGGGAGTTTGTCTCGACCAGGACGTGCGCGATGGCCATGCGCTTTTTTCCCGCCTGGATGAGTGATTCCAGGGTGTACGAGAATTCAGAGACGACGGTCATGCGCAGTGCCGCCTCGCGCGTGTAGGCGCGGAAGCCGCTCGTCGTGTCGGGAACGCTGGTATTTGAGACCTGACGAACGACCCAGCTGCCGAGTTGCTGAAGCTGTCGTTTCCGCCACGACATGTGGCGCAACTCGGCGATGTTCCGGTCACCGATCACGATATCGGCCGCGCCGCTCAGGAGTGGCGCGAGCAGCCGCGGAATCTCGTGCGCCGCGTACTGGTTGTCGGCGTCGGTGTTGACGATGAAATCGGCGCCGGCTTTGAGCGACGCATCGATGGCGGTCATGAACGCGGCGGCCAGGCCCTTGTTCCGGCGCAGTCTGATGACGTGATCCGCGCCGCAGCTCTGGGCGACGTCCGCCGTGCCGTCGCGCGACCCGTCGTCAACGACGAGCACCTCGACCACATCGACGCCGGCGACGACACGCGGCAGGTCGGCGAGCGTCTCGGGCAGTGTCGCCGCTTCGTTGAGACAGGGAATCTGGATGATCAGTTTCTTCACAGGGCCGGGATCACTCGTCGACGGGGAACACGACGAGTCCATCGCCATTATGGCAATTTTCCTGATTCTGGCAACGTTGTCAGCTTCTCGATGACCCCGTCCCAGGTGATCGCGGTCGCGGCTTCGTGACCAGCGTTGCCCATCGCGGCCGCTTTTGCCCGATCGGCGACGACGCGATTGATCGCCGCCGCCAGCTCGCCCGGTTCGGGCGCACAAACAAATCCGTTGACGCCATCGATCACGAACTCATTCGGGCCACCCGAGTCCGTGCACGTGATGACCGGTTTGCGCGCGAGGAACGCCTCCAGCGTGACGTATCCGAAGTCTTCGTCATAGGGGGGGTAAATCACGGCCAGGGCGTCGGCGTACAACTTGATCAGGTCATCGTCTTCGACGTTGCCGAGAAAGGACACGCGGTCGGCGACACCGGCCTGTTCGGCGGTGCGCTCGGCGGCCGCCCGCTGTGTGCCGTCACCGGCGATAACCAGACGGATATCCGATGGCACATGCGCTAACGCCGCGATCACGAGGTCGACCCGCTTGACCGATTCGATGCGTCCTACTGACAGCAGGTAGTTGGAGTACGGACCTGGGACGAGGCGTGTCGCGAGCTTTGGCGGATGGTAGAGCGGCTCGGCGGCAAGCCCGTTGAACTTGGCAAGACGCGACGCCGTGTTGCGGGCGTTTGTGAACACCGCGCGGCATTCGCCGAGCATCGTCGTGTCGAGCCGCATCAGCGTGTCGCGCAAGCCGACGTCGAGTTCGGTGTGGGCGAAGTCGCTGTACTCGGTCCCGCAGAGTTCGTAGGCCGCGCGGTACTGGTGAATGAGCCACGCGACTTTTCGCGGATGCCTCGCGAAGTACGACGGAAACTTCGTTCCAATCACCAGATCGACGGGCCGTCCGTTGCTTTCGCTCAAATCGAGCAGGCGCCATGCGGCGGCGTGCGGAAGAATTTCTTCCTTGGGGTACCACTTGAACGGAAGGCTGACGAGTTCGGTCGTGTAGCCGCGCGCTCGCAGCTCGCGTACCAGCTGGCGAACGTGCACTTCAGCGCCCCCGTGCACGAATGGCACCTGCGCCTCGCACACGAGCACGGTCTGGATGGTCATCGAAGAATGGGTGAATTTATCATGATGCCAGTTGGCGAATTGGTGAATCGGTGAATGAGCATCGCGCGGCTGCCGCCGCGCTTTCAAAGCACGCGCGGTAGTGCGTGCGAAGCAAATTCACCAATTCACCCACTGACCAATTCACCGATTCCGCTATGTCGCATGCCGGAAATTGATGACGTCACCGTCCTGCACGACGTAGTCCTTACCCTCGAGGCGCAATTCACCGTGGTCGCGGCAGGCGGCAATCGTACGGCGGGCCAGGAGGTGTTCGTACCTGACCACCTCAGCGCGAATGAAGCCGCGGGCGATATCGCTGTGGATTTCACCGGCTGCGACCACCGCAGGTGTATGGCGAGGAATCGACCAGGCGCGATTCTCGTCTTCGCCCACCGTAAAGAACGAGATGTATCCGAGCAGGTCGTAACTGGCGCGGATCACTCGATCGAGGCCCGACTCGCGCAGTCCGAGATCGGCCATGAAGGCGGCCGCGTCGGCGGCGTCAAGCTGGGCAATCTCGAGTTCGATCTTCGCGCAAATCGGCACGGTGCGTGTCGCCGCACCCGCGAGGAACGATTCGATGCCGGCGATGCGCACCGCATCGTCGGCCTGCGGAAGATCCGCTTCATCCAGATTCAGGACGATGAGCAACGGCTTGGCCGAGAGGAACTGAAATCCGCGGAGCCGCTTGGCATCGTCGGTCGCCAGATCGAGCGATCGAAGGGCTCGTCCCTCTTCAAGGGTGGCTCGGCAGCGAAGCAGGATCTCCTGTTCCTTGCGAAGGTCGGCACTCTGACCTTTTTTCAGATCCCGCTCGAGGCGTTCCAGCCGGCGCTCAGCCACTCCCAGATCGGCGAGGATGATTTCGTCTTCCATGGTCCGAACATCGCGAGCCGGATCGATGGTGCCCGCCGGGTGCGGGATCGAGGGATCGCGAAACATCCGGACAACGTGGAGCAGCGCGTCGGCGTTTCGGAATGGCGCAACATCGAGCAGGGCGGCCGCGCCGATCTTGGCGCCGCCCACGCCGGCGATATCCGCGAACTCCACGGTCGCGGGCACGTGCTTCTTTGGATTGAAGATCGCGGTGAGTTTGTCGAGGCGGTCGTCGGGAACGCGCGACACTCCGACGTTCGCTTCCGACTTTCCTGACGAGCGCGGCGCCTCGCGCGCGCTCGTGAGCAATTGGAACAAGGCGGTCTTTCCCGCCGATGGAAACCCTATCAACCCCGCTCGAAGCATGGCTTCCTATGAAAACAAATCGTGATCGGTGGTCCGGGATCGGTGGTCCTGGTCCCGAGATCCGGGAACCGATTCCGATCCCGCCCCCGGTTCCTTCATCCCGAGTGCGGTCCTGACCGCTCGGCGGCCCGGTTCCTTCCAGCAGAACTGCCCATCGTAGCACGCTGCGGCACACCCTCCTCGGCGCTTCGCTGTTTCTTTGCTGGCGAATAAAAAACATAAGTCACTGAACTTGTTGAATTTGCGTTGACAGACGGCGATCGCTTCTCTACTATCGCGGTGGAATTTTGTGGAGCAAAGTGGAGTAAACAGTCGTGCTCCGGGGCAACTACGCCGCCAAAATTGATGATAAAGGCCGGCTCAAGATCCCGAACGCCTTCCGCGGTCTCATCGAGGGGACTCACGGGAAGGAGTTGTTCGTGACGAGCATTACGGGGGAGTACGTCCGCATTTATCCAATGCCGGTCTGGCTGGCCTACGAAGAAAAACTCGCCGGCGTTCCCTCCACGCATCCCGCCCGACTGAAGTTCTTCGATCGCGTCAACTATTTCGGTCAGACGGCGGAATTCGATCAGCAGGGACGCGTCCTGATCCATTCCCGCCTGCGCGATTCAGCGGGGATGACCGGCGAAGTTGATGTGTTCGGCCAGTACGAGTGGCTCGATGTGTGGAACCACGAACGCTTCGTCGCGAAGCTGCAACGCGAGCCGTACACCGACGACGACGCGCGCGCGTTGTCGGAATTCGGGATCTGACGATGGATCGTCTTCACCAGCCGGTACTGGAATCCGAAGTCGTCGATCTGCTCGAGCCATCGCGCGGCGGCCTGTTTGTCGACTGCACCGTGGGCCTGGGCGGGCACGCTCGCGCATTGCTGGCGAGCGGCGCGACACGGCTCCTCGGACTCGATCGCGATTCCACCGCGCTCGCCCTGGCGGCGGAATCGCTGACACCGTGGCAGGACCGGGTGGAGCTCGTGCACGCCGACTACCGCGAGCTGCCGTCAGTGCTCGCGTCACGCGGCATCGTCGCCGTCGATGGCGCGCTCGCTGACCTCGGCGTCTCGTCGATGCAGCTCGACTCGGTTGATCGTGGCTTCAGCTTCCGGCGGGACGAGCCGCTCGACATGCGGATGGATCAGACCTCGGGACCGACCGCCGCGCAGCTGCTCGCGGAGGTCGACGAAGTCGATCTCGCGAACGTCATCTTCCGCTATGGAGAGGAGCGTTTTTCTCGCCGCATCGCGCGTGCGTTGGTTGATGCCAGGCAGCGCGAGCCGATTGTGACGACCGGACGGCTCGCCGAGATCGTGCGTCGCGCGATCCCGCGCAAGGGCTACCAGCGGATCGATCCAGCGACACGCACATTTCAGGCGCTGCGAATCTGGGTGAACCGCGAGCTCGAGGGACTTGACGCATTTCTCGTGGACGCGTCGCGGCTGCTGCGCGCTGGAGCCCGGCTGGCGGTGATCACGTTTCACTCGCTCGAGGATCGGATCGTCAAACACGCCTTCCGCGCGCTGGCCGCGGGCGAAGGCGCCATCCGCGTGCTCACACGGAAGCCGGTCATTCCCGGCGACGCGGAAGTGGCCCGCAACCCGCGCGCGCGCAGCGCCAAGCTGCGCGCGATAGAGAGGCTCATATGAGCGGCATGGATTTCGAGTACGCGATCAAGAAGGACGTCCGCAACAATCCGATCGTCCGCGAGGTCGACCAGGCGCGTCAGCGTCAGCTTCTGCAAACCCTCGTCATTGGCGGATTCCTGTCGCTGGTCATCCTGTTCTCCGCCTGGCAGCGGTTCGCACTGCTTGGCCACGGCTACGAGATGCAGCGAATGCAGCGCGAGCGAGCGGAGCAGGAAGAGATCAACCGGCACTTGCGGCTGGAGATCGAGACGCTGCGCTCCCCGGCACGGCTCGAGCACATCGCAACGAAACAGCTCCACCTGGTCGCCCCCACCGGCGACCAGGCGATCATCCTCGAGCGGGTGACGCCGTCGGCGCCTCCCGAAAAATCCATCGTCGCGGCACGCTGACCCGAGACGCGCGCGGCAGGAGGATCGGTGGCGGACCAATACGGCGGCAGATTCCGGCTTCCCTGGAGCACTACGGCTCAGCGGATCTTGAGGCGTGATCCGGCGTCAGCCGCCGTGGATTGGCGCGACATGCTCCGTTCGCGGCTGTTCGTGTGCGCCGTTCTGTTTGCCGCATGGACGGTCAGTATCGAGGCGCGCCTCGTCTACCTCCAGGTCTTCGAGCACGCCGACATGATGGCGCGCGCGAATCGTCAGCAGCTCAAGACGGTCAAGCTCCCCGCCAAGCGCGGCGAGATCGTGGATCGATCCGGCCACGTGCTCGCCTATAGCGTCGACGCCGACACCATCGGCGCCGATCCGTCGGTCATCGACAACCCCAACGAGGTCGCGGCCCGTGTCTGCGCCGCGCTCGATCGCTGCGGTGCGGCACAGCGCCAGCTGATGGCCGAGAAGCTTGCGTCGAAACAGATGTTCGTCTATCTCGCGCGGCAGGTCTCGCCGGATGAAGCGCGGCGGGTGAAGGCGCTCGATCTTCAGGGGGTTGCGTTTTACAAAGAAAGCCGGCGCTACTATCCCAACAAGGATCTCGCGGCGCACGTGCTGGGGTATGTCGGCATCGACAATGTCGGCCTTGGCGGCCTCGAATCAGCCTTCGACACGCGCATCCGCGGGCGCGAAGGCAAGATGCTGCTCCAGACCGACGCGCGCCAGCACGCGATGGCGACGCGTTCCGAGCGGCCACCAACCGCTGGTGACGGCCTCGAGCTGACGGTCGATGAGTACCTGCAGTACATCGCCGAGCGCGAGCTGCGCCTCGGGGTCGCGGAGAACGCCGCGGCGGGCGGCACCGCAATCATTCTCCAGCCCCATACCGGTGAGATTCTCGCGCTCGCGAACTGGCCGACCTTCAATCCGAACGCCTTCAGCGCGGCCGATCCGATCGCCCGTCGGAATCGCGCGATTCAGGACTACTACGAGCCGGGATCGACCTTCAAGATCGTGACGGCGTCGGCCGCCATCGAAGAAGGGCTCATCCGCACTTCGGATCCGATCGACTGCAGTCCCGGCTACATCACGTTCGGCAGCCGCATCATCCGCGACACACACGAGTACGGCGTTCTGCCGTTCATTGACGTCATTGCGAAGTCGAGCAACGTCGGCGCGATCAAGGTCGGGCAGAAGATCGGTGCAAGCCGACTCACCCAGTACGTCAGCCGATTTGGATTCGGACAAACGCTCGCTTCCGATTTCCGCGGACAGAACGCAGGCATGGTCTGGCCGGCCGACAGCCTCGACGCGAGCGCCCTGGCATCGGTCTCGATGGGCTACCAGGTCGGGGTCACGCCATTGCAGATGGCCGCCGCCGTCGGCGCAGTGGCGAACGGCGGTGAGCTGATCGAACCGCACGTCGTGCGGGCATTCATCAGAAACGGCCATCGGGAAGAAGTGCCGCGCAATGTCGTGCACCGCGCCATCGCCTCCGAAACCGCGGCCACGGTGACCGAGATCATGGAAGCCGTCGTCGAACGCGGAACGGCGAAGGCGACGGCGCAAATGGAGGGCTTCACCGTAGCGGGCAAGACCGGCACGGCGTCCAAGATCGAAGGCACGCACTACTCGAAGTCGGACTACAACGCCTCCTTCGTCGGGTTTGTCCCGTCCCGTAAGCCGGCGGTTGTGATTGTCGTCGTGATCGACTCGCCGCACGCCCACGGCTATTACGGGGCCGTCGTGTCAGGTCCGGTGTTCAAACGGATCGCAGAGACCACGCTCCGCCATCTCGGTGTCGGGCCAACGTTGAATCCACCCGCTCCGGTGATCGTCGCGCGGCACGACAGCGACAGCGAAGAGATGGGACCGCAACACGTCGCGACGCCGATTCAAACGAATCAGACAGCCGAGGTGGTGCCCGGACAAATGCCGGATGTGACTGGCCTCACCGCGCGCGATGCGATCCGGACCCTGATGCAGGTCGGCCTGACGCCTCGGCTCGACGGCGACGGTTTCGTCATCGATCAATCTCCACGCGCCGGCGCCGTGCTGACGCGCAGCGATACATGCGTGCTCAAGCTCGGACGCCGCCAGCCCGCCGCGGCCGGAGGTACGGGTCAGTGATGCTGCGCGAGCTTCTCGGCCAGATCGCTGAGCCGTCATCCATGAATGTGAGCGACGCGTCCGTCGGCGATACGAATGTGACCGCCGTGACCTACGACTCCCGGCAGGCAGGACCGGGTTCCGTATTTGTCGCGCTCCGCGGTGCTCACGCCGACGGCGCGTCGTTCGCGCGCGACGCGCTCAATCGCGGTGCCGTCGCAGTGGTATCGGAAATCAGTCCGCCTCGCGACGTGACGCGGCCGTGGATTCAAGTGCCGGATGCGCGGCTCTCGCTGGCCGCGCTGTCGGCCACGCTCTACGACAATCCGAGCGAAGAGCTCACGCTCGTCGGCATCACCGGCACCAACGGCAAGACGACCACGTCGTATCTGCTCGCGTCCATCTTCGAGGCTGCCGGGGTTCGCTGCGGGCGAATTGGCACCGTCGGTTATCGCATCGGCACACGAGAATTTGAAGCGGCCCGGACGACGCCCGAGGCGCCGGACCTGCAGCGGATGCTGCGCGAGATGGTGACTGACGGCTGCGGCGCCTGCGTCATGGAGGTTTCCTCGCACGCGTTGACGCTGCGCCGCGCCGATCGCCTGCACTTTGCCGCGGCGATCTTCACCAATCTGACCCGCGACCACCTGGATTTCCATCGCGACATGGAGGCGTATTTCGTCGCCAAGCGAAGACTTGCCGAGTTGTTACCCGACACGGGGATCGCGGTGACCAATCTCGATGATCCGCGAGGCCGCGATTTTGCCGCCACGGCCAGTCGCATCGTGAGCTACGCGATTGACGCCCCCGCCGACGTCCGCCCGGGGCCGTTGACGTTCTCGCTCGACGGACTCGCCTTCGAGGTACGGACTCCGCGCGGGACGCTGCGCCTGACGTCTCCGCTGGTCGGCCGTCCCAACGCCTACAACATTCTCGCAGCGGTGGCAGCGGCGATGGCGCTCGACGTTCAGTTCGGGGCGATTGAAAAAGGGATCGCGCAACTGTCCAACGTCCCCGGCCGGTTTCAGGTCGTCTCCGATCCCGCCGACGACGTTCGGGTCGTCGTCGACTATGCGCACACCGACGATGCGCTCAAGAACCTGCTCGAGACCGCCAGGCCGCTCGCAAACGGGCGGGTGATCACGGTGTTTGGCTGCGGCGGCGATCGCGACCGGACCAAGCGCCCGTTGATGGGCGCGGTCGCGGCACGGCTCAGCGATCTGGTGATCATCACGTCCGACAATCCGCGATCGGAAGATCCAAACCAGATCATCGAGGAAGTCAAACGGGGAATCGTTCTGCCCGCCGATCGGGCGATCGGAAGCCGCTCGCCAAAGTCGACGCCCTATCTCGCCATCGGCGATCGCAAAACCGCCATCGAACGTGCGGTCCGCGACGCCACCTCCGGCGACCTGGTGCTGATCGCCGGCAAGGGGCACGAGAAGTATCAAGTGATCGGCGAGCGGACGCTGCCGTTCGACGACGTGGAGGTGGCGCGCGCAGCGCTGGCGCGGCGGCGCGCTGGCTCGCGGGTCTCGTAGGCGCGTGGATCGGCTTCCACTTACGGCCGGAGACATCGCCGTCACGACCGGCGGCCGGTTGGAACAGGGGGATGCGCACCGGGACATCGAGCGGGTTTCGATCGACTCGCGAACGATTGGCGTAGGGGAGTTCTTCGTGGCGATCCGGGGCGATCGGTTTGACGGCCACGACTTCGTCGCCGCGTCAATGGCACGCGGCGCGATGGGTGTGTTGATCGATGAAACCGCCGCTGCGGCAACGAAGATGGCGCTGGCAGATCGTCCAGACGCGGTGATCGTCGCGGCTCGCGATACCACGCGCGGTCTGCAGGACATCGCGCGTGACGTGCGGCGACGGTCCGGGGCCAGGGTCGTGGCCATCACTGGCAGCGCGGGAAAGACGACGACCAAGGAAGTTGTCGCGGAGTTTCTTTCGACGCAGTTCCGGGTGTTCCGGAACAAGGGAAACCTGAACAATCACATCGGCCTGCCGCTCTCGCTCCTCGAGCTGCGGTCCCGACCCGAAGTGGCGGTAGTTGAGCTCGGCATGAATCATCCGGGAGAAATCAGGACGCTCGTAGGCATCGCCGAACCGGACGTCCGCGTGTGGACGAACGTCGGCGACGCACACGTGGGGTTCTTCGCATCGACCGATGCGATCGCGGACGCGAAGGCCGAGATTCTGGAACGCGCCCGCCCCGGCGATGTCCTGGTGGCCAACGCTGACGATCCGCGGATCATGGCGCGCACGAGTTCGTTTGCCGGCCGAGTCGTGACCTTCGGTATCGAACAGCCGGCCGACGTCCGCGCAATCCGCGTCCTGGATCGTGGGCTCGATGGCACTTCGGCGCACGTGCGGACTTCAGTCGGAGACGTGGAGCTGCAGACACCGCTGCTCGGGCTTGGGAATCTCGCCAACGTGCTGGCAGCCACCGCCGTTGCCGTACAGTTCGAAGTGCCGCTCGCTGTCATCGCCGCGAGCGCGGCCCGGCTGCATCCGGCGCACCACCGCGGTGAATTGCTGCGTCTGGCCGGCGGCCTCACGCTGATCGACGATTCGTACAATTCCAGCCCCTCAGCGCTGAAGCGCGCGCTGGAAACCGTCAGGATCGCGACCGGTAGCGCACGGAAGATTGCGGTGCTCGGCGAGATGCTCGAGCTCGGGGCACACTCGTCGCGGCTACACCAGGAGTGCGGCGCCGCGGCTGCGGCCGCCGACCTGAACCTGCTCATCACCGTCGGAGGACCTCCTGCCCAAGCGCTTGCCGATCAAGCGATTCAGAGCGGGATGTCCGCCAACGCGGTGGTCTACGTGGCGACGAGTACCGAGGCCGCTGCTCTGGCGGTAGAGCAGACGCGGCCGGGAGATCTCGTGCTGGTGAAGGGGTCACGCGGCATCGGCACCGACGTTGTCGTCGATCGCCTGAAGGCGGAGCACGCCTGATGCTGTATCACCTGCTCTACCCGCTGCACACACAGCTCACGCTCCTGAACGTGACACGCTACATCACATTCAGGACGGCCGCGGCAAGCCTGAGCGCGCTGGTGATCGGCCTGTTCGTCGGTCCGTTGATGATCCGGAAGCTTCGCGAGTTCCAGATCGGTCAAGTCGTTCGCCAGGACGGCCCGGCAACTCACCGCACCAAAGCCGGCACGCCGACGATGGGGGGCCTGCTGATCCTGACCTCGTCGCTGGTGCCGACGCTGTTCTGGGCCGACCTCACGAACCCGTTCATCTGGATTGCGGTGCTCGCCACCGCCGCGTTCGGCGGTATCGGCTTTGCCGACGACTATCTCAAGATCGTGCGCCGCTCGCATCACGGCCTTCTGCCCCGCTACAAGATGGGTTGGCAGATTGTCGTCGCCGCGGGTGTGGGATTCTCGCTGCTGCTCCTCGCCCATCACGAGCCGACGCTGTACAGCACGCGACTGATCTTTCCGTTCTTCAAGCGCGTGATCCCCGATCTCGGGTGGCTGTACATCGCATTCGCGGTGGTGTTTCTGGTTGGTGCGACCAACGAGGTCAACCTCACCGACGGTCTCGACGGGCTGGCGATCAGCGTGTTTGCGGTTTCCGCCGCCGCCTTTACCGCGCTCGCTTACGTCTCGACTCATGTCGTCTTCTCCAATTACCTGCAGCTGGTGCGGCTCAACTCGGAGGCGGCGGAGCTGACGATCTTCTGCGGATCGCTCGTCGGCGCGAGCCTCGGGTTTCTCTGGTGGAACTGCTATCCGGCCGAGATTTTCATGGGCGACGTCGGATCGCTCGGGCTTGGCGGCGCGCTGGGCACCGTCGCGCTTTTGATCAAGCAAGAGATTCTCTTCGTCGTGGTCGGCGGCGTGTTCGTCGCGGAAGCCGCCTCGGTGATCATCCAGGTCGGCTCCTTCAAGATGACTGGGCGCCGTGTGTTCAAGATGGCTCCGCTCCACCACCATTTCGAATTGATCGGTTGGAGCGAACCCAAGGTCATCACCCGATTCGTGATCGTTGCCATCATTTTTGCGTTGTTCAGCCTGACGACGTTGAAGCTCAGATGACTGCCGACCTGCGGTTTTCCGTTCGTGGCAAGCGTGTCACCGTCGTCGGTGCGGCGCGCAGCGGCGTCGCCGCCGCCGAACTGCTCGTCCGCCGCGGCGCGTCGGTTACGCTCACGGACGTTCGCGAGCACCTCGATGATGAGGAGCGCCTGCGGCAGGCGGGTGTCGAGCTGGAGTTGGGTGGGCACACGCCGGGGCCGCTGCTGCAGGCCGACCTGATCGTCACCAGTCCGGGCGTGCCCCATCGTCAGCCGCTCATCGACGCCGCCCGTCAGGCTGGCGTGCCGGTGATCGGCGAGCTGGAACTGGCCTCGCGCTGGTTGCGGGGACGCATCGTGGCGATTACCGGAACCAAGGGGAAGTCGACAACCACCACGCTGACCGGGCGGATGCTCGAAGCTGGAGGCCACCGGGTACTGGTCGGTGGCAACATCGGCCACGCGCTCAGCGCGCAGGTCGACGAATCCACCGAAGACACCATCCACGTGATCGAGGCCAGCAGCTTTCAGCTGGAGACAACCGACACGTTCCACCCGTGGATTGCCGTCCTGCTCAACTTTTCTCCGGATCATCTCGACCGCCACGGCACGGTTGACGAGTATGCGGCGGCGAAGCGGCGGATCTTTGAGCGACAGACTGGCGAAGACTGGGCGGTCCTGAACGCGGACGATCCGATCGCGTTGGCGATGGCCGACGCGACTCGATCGCGACGGCTGCTGTTTTCGCTCGCGGGCCGCATCGCGGACGGCATCGTCATCGACGGTGACACGATCGTCCGCCGTGCCGGCAACGCGCGCGAGCCGCTCGTTCCGCTCTCGGCGATCCGGTTGATCGGCCCGCATCTCGTGGCTGACGTCCTCGCGGCCGCTGCGGTTGCGTCGCTCGCCGGCGTCGACGGGCCGGCGATGACCCGCGCGGTCGAAGCATTTCCCGGACTCGAGCATGCGCTGGAGCCGGTCGCCGAAGTCGGCGGCGTCCGGTTCATCAACGATTCCAAGGCCACCAACATCGAGGCCGCGCGTCGCGCGATCGAAAGCTTCGATCGCGGGGTGGTGGTCATTCTTGGCGGCCGGTTCAAGGGGGGCGATTTTCGCGACCTGCTGGAGCCCCTGGCGTCGAGGCAGGCGACCGTCATTTCGATTGGCGAGTCCCGGCCGATCGTCGGCGAGGCGCTGCGTGGCCATGTCGCGTTGCATGAAGCCGACGACATGTCGTCGGCCGTGCGGACGGCGTTCGCGTCAGCGGCGCCGGGCCAGACCGTCGTGCTCGCGCCGGCGTGCGCGAGCTTCGACATGTTCCGCGATTACGCGGCGCGAGGTCAGGCGTTCAAGCAGGAAGTGCGGCGTCTGCAGGAGGAATGGAATGTCATGCGTGAGCAGTGAGCAGTCATCAGTCCGGCCGGTGCGGTGAAGAACCATCCGCTGGGAACGCAGGCTGCCCCGGTCTGCGAGGGTGGTGTCTTAGCCCCTGTCCGGCTGATGACTGCTGACTGCTGACGCTGACGTTCCGCGGTTCGCGATCGGCGCGTGCAAAGTCACATCCTGCACCGCCCGAACGAAATGCGGCTGGCACTTCACGGCTCACGGTTCGCAGCAGCCGCGGCACGCGGGTGCAGTTCCGTGCACCCTCGCAGTGCGCGGTTGATGAGCACTGTCAGGGTGGTTGTCGGTCCGATCCGACCGGACCTTTAGGCGGCGAAGTATGGCGCGAAAGCTCAAATCAGACAAGTTGCTGTTCACCGCGACGGTCCTCCTGGTGTGCACCAGCGTCGTGATGGTGTACAGCGCGTCGGCGGTCATCGCGATGGAAAACCAGGGTGACCCGTACCTGTATCTGTTCAAACAGGCGACCTGGGCGCTCCTCGGACTCGCGCTCGTGCCGGTGATGATGCGGATCGACTACCGCACGTATCGTCAGCCGGCTGTGATCTGGACCGGTCTCGCCGTGGTCTCGATTGCGCTTGTCGCGGTGCTGTTCGGGCACGCTCGCAACGGTGCGAATCGCTGGCTCGGATTCGGTTCGCTCGGCGTGCAACCGTCGGAGCTCGCGAAGCTCGTCGTCATCCTCTTTATCGCGGCGCTGCTCGAACGGCGCATGGATCGCATCGACGAGCCGACCTACGCACTCCTGCCGATCGGCATCGTCCTCGGCGTGATCGTCGCGCTCATCCTGCGCGAGCCGGATCTCGGGACATCGGTGTCGATCGTCGTGATTGCCGCGGTCATGATATTTGCCGCCGGCATCGACTATCGATACGTGGTGGCCGTCGCGCTGGCCGCCGCCCCGGCGCTGTATTTTCTGCTCGCGTTTTCAGAGTACCGGTGGCGGCGGGTCATGGCCTTTCTGAATCCGTGGGCCTATCCACTGGGCGACGGCTTCCAGATGATCCAGTCGATGATTGCCGTCGGCACCGGCGGCGTCGCTGGTCGCGGTCTGATGGGCGGCGTCCAGAAGCTCTTTTACCTGCCCGAGCCGCACAACGATTTCATCTACGCGGTCATCTCGGAAGAACTGGGCCTAATCGGCGCGTCGGTCGTGCTGGCCTGCTTCTGCGTCATCACCTGGCGCGGCCTGCGAACGTCGCTTCGCGCCCCCGATCGGTTCGGTTCGTTCCTGGCGCTCGGGTTGACCACGATGGTTGCGTTCCAGGCGTTTTTCAACATCAGCGTCGTCCTCGGTCTGCTGCCGACGAAAGGGATTCCGTTGCCGTTCGTCAGCTATGGCGGGTCGTCGCTGCTCATCAACCTTCTTGGCATGGGGATTCTGCTGAACGTGTCGCAGCATGCCTCATCCACCCACGTCATCACGACGACGATGGCGACACAGGATGCATGAGCCGTCTACGCGTGGTGATCGCCGGCGGTGGCACGGGCGGGCACCTGTATCCGGGCATTGCGGTCGCACGCGAGCTGCTGCGGCGGCAGCCGGACGCACAGATCACGTTTGCCGGAACCGCGCGCGGCATCGAGGCGCGCGTCATTCCCAGGGAGGGCTTCGAGCTCGACACGTTGCGCAGCGTCGGGCTGAAGGGGACGTCCGTCGCGGCGCGAATCCGCGCTCTGCTGCTGATTCCGCTCAGCGGCGTCGACGCCTGGTCGATCCTGTCGCGACGCATGCCCAATCTCGTGATTGGCGTCGGTGGCTACAGCTCGGGCCCGGTGGTGGCGATCGCCGCGCTTCGACGAATCCCGACGCTGTTGCTGGAACAGAACGCGGTTCCTGGCCTGACCAATCGTCTGCTCGCGCCCGCCGTCAGCGCGGCAGCGGTCACGTTCGAATCGACGGCATCCTATTTCGGAAGGAGGGCCATTGTCGCAGGCAACCCAGTCCGTGCCGAATTCGTGTCCGAACGTGTCGCTCCCGGCGTCCGAGATCCGGGGCCGCCGAAGGTCTTGATCTTTGGCGGCTCCCAGGGCGCGCACGCGATCAACCTGGCCATGGTGGAGGCAGCGCCGCAACTGGCAGCCTACCGTGGCGGGATGGCAATCACGCATCAGACAGGAGAGCGCGATCTTGAACTGGTCCGCGACGGCTATCGGCGCGCGGGGCTCGAGGCCCGCGTGGAACCGTTCCTGTTCACCATGGACCGCGAAATAAAGTCGGCCGATTTGGTGGTATGCCGGGCCGGCGCCACGACCATCGCCGAGTTGACCACCGCCGGCCGGGCTGCGGTGCTGGTGCCGCTGCCGACCGCCGCCGACGATCACCAGCGTAAGAACGCCGAGGTGCTCGGGCAGGCAGGGGCGGCGGACGTCATGGAGCAGCGGAATCTCGACGGCGCAGCGCTGGCCGCGCGGATTGTGGAGCTGGTGAGCAATCCTGCGCGGCTCGGCGCGATGGCGGCGGCGGCGCGAAGGATGGGGAAGCCGGACGCCGCGAAAGTGATTGCGGACAAAGCGATCGAATTGGTTGAGCGGCAGTCGTAGTCGGTTTGAGGATCAGCGAAAACATTTGCTTGGCCGAACAAGAAAGATCCATTTCGTGGGCGTGGGCGGCATCGGCATGAGCGGCATCGCCGAGCTTCTCGCCAATCTCGGGTACGAGGTCACCGGCTCCGACGCGCGACGGTCGGAGGTCACCGATCGACTCGAACGGCTCGGCGTGCGCGTGTGGGCCGGCCACGACGCCGATCACGTCGGCGATGCCGACGTCGTGGTGACCTCGTCGGCGATCCGCCCGGGTAACCCGGAAGTGGATGACGCGCAGCGACGCCACGTTCCGGTGATTCCGCGAGCGGAGATGCTGGCGGAGCTGATGCGGCTGCGATACGGGATCGCCATCGCCGGCGCGCACGGCAAAACCACGACGACCTCCATGGTCGCGCTCGTGCTCGAACGGGCGGGACTCGACCCGACCGCGGTCATCGGCGGCAAGCTGAGCGCCTTTGGCAGCAACGCGCGGCTCGGACGCGGCGAATACATGGTGGTCGAGGCAGACGAGAGCGATCGATCGTTTCTGAAACTGTCGCCCGCCATCGCGCTGATCACGAACCTCGATCGCGAGCACATGGAGAGTTATGGCAGCTGGGAGAACCTCCAGCAGGCGTTCGTGGAGTTTGCCAACAAGGTGCCCTTTTACGGCGCCGTCGTCGCGTGCGCCGACGATCAGTCCGTCCGCGAGCTGATCCCGCGACTGACGCGCCGGGTGATCACCTACGGTCTCGAGGGCTCCGCGGCGACCGTCATCGGCGAGCACATGCAGCTCGAAGCCTTCGGTTCGGCCTGCGACGTGGTGATGCCGCAACCCGATTCCACAGCGGCGACGCGTGGCCGTTTACGGCTGCAGGTGCCCGGGCGGCACAACCTGCTGAACGCCCTGGGCGCCGTGGCGGTTGGACTCGAAGCTGGAGTCGCGTTCGAGCGGATCGCCGCGGCACTCGAAGAGTTCCGCGGCGCCGACCGTCGCTTCCAGATGCGCGGCGAGGAGCGCGGCGTCATGGTGGTGGACGACTACGGGCATCATCCGACCGAAATTGCTGCGGTCATTGCCGCCGCCCGTGCCGGCATCGACCGCCGAGTGGTCGTCGTGTTTCAGCCGCATCGATATTCGCGCACGAGTCAGCTGCTGCCCGAGTTCGGCACCGCGCTCGCGGCGGCCGACGAAGTGGTGCTGACCGAGATCTACGCGGCCGGCGAGGACCCGATTCCCGGCGTCACGATCGACCGGGTGGCGGAAGCCGTTCGCGCGGTGGGCCGCTGTCCGGTTCGCGTCGTGAAGAGTCTCCAGGAGCTACCGAGTGCGGTCGCTTCCCTCGCCCGAACGGGCGATCTCGTGATCACCCTCGGCGCGGGCTCGATTGGCGCGGTTGGCGATCGCATTCTCGACGAACTACGAGGCGGCACCAAGGGTGAGGCCACGCCGGACGGGTCGCGCCAAAGCCAGACGCAATCAAAGAAAAACGAGGGCGAAGGCGGATGGGCGTAAAGGCGGCAACGGAAAAGAACTTCCGGCGCGCTCGCGTGAAGCCGGGAAAGCGGCGCGGGCCGAAGAGCCGAGTGTCGTGGCGCGCGGTGCGGATGATCGCGACGGTTGCGCTCGTCACCTACGCCGCCTATCGTGCGTGCGATCTGGTGCTGAGCGCCGCGGCGTTGAGGATTCAACACATCGCCGTCAAAGGCAACGCGCGACTCTCAGAGGGCGAGGTGCGGACACTGGCGGACGGGATCCGAGGCACGAGCATTCTGACCGCCGATCTGACGGCGTTCCGGCGGCGACTGCTCGAATCTCCGTGGGTGGCGGATGTGGCGCTGCGGCGCGTTCTGCCGTCGACGGTGGAAGTCTTCGTGTCCGAACGGACGCCGATCGGCCTGTGCCGGATCAAGAACCAGTTGTACCTCGTCGATCGCGGCGGCACGGTGATCGATGAATTCGGGCCGCAGTATGCCACGTTCGACTTGCCAGTCATCGACGGGCTGGTCCGAGCGCCGTCGTCAGGACAGCCGGCGATCGATGCGCGACGTGCCGACTTCGCGGCACGGGTGCTCGAGGCGATCGCGCCGCGCAAGGATCTCGAGCGACGCATTTCACAGATCGACGTCAGCGATCTGCACGACGCCGTCGTGCTGATCGAAGGCGATGCGGCGCTGCTGCATCTCGGGGAGGATCGGTTCCTGGAACGGCTGCAATCGTACCTCGATGTCGCGTCGGCGCTGCGTGATCGGGTGCACGACATCGATTACGTCGACCTCAGGTTCGACGATCGGCTGTTTGTGCGGCCGATCGCAACAATCCACAAGCGGCCCTGAACCGGACGCTCGGAGGAGCGCTTCAGTGACGAAGCGCTTGGAGAACGGGGGAATCCTGGTGGCACGGAAGGAACGATACCTGGTCGGGCTCGACGTCGGCACGTCGAAGATCTCGGCGATCGTCGGCGAGATGACCGACGACGGCGGGCTGGACATCATCGGCATCGGCCTCGCCGATTCCCGTGGCATCCGGCGCGGTGTCGTCGTCAACCTCGAAGCGGCGGTGGAGTCGATCAAGAAGGCGATCGACGAAGCCGAACTGACCGCCGGCGTCGAGATCGACTCCGTGCACCTCGGGCTGTCCGGGGCACATGTCAAAGCGTTCAACAGCCGGGGCGTGGTCGCGGTCGCCGGCAAGAACCGCGAGATCACCCGCGAGGACGTCCGGCGGGCGATCGATGCGGCCAAGGCCGTAGCGCTGCCGAGCGGACGCGAGATCCTCCACGTGCTGCCCCAGGACTTCGTCGTCGACGAACAGGACGGCATCGGCGCGCCGGTCGGGATGACCGGCACGCGCCTGGAGGTGAACGTCCACGTTGTCACCGGCAGCGCCTCGTCGACCCAGAACATCGTCGCGTGCGTGAATCGCGCCGGTGTGGCGGTGATCGAGACGGTGCTCGAGCAGTTGGCCGCGAGTGAAGCGGTTCTCACCCAGGACGAGAAGGAGCTGGGCGTCGCCATCGTCGACATTGGCGGCGGCACCACTGACTTCGCGATCTTCGAGCGCGGCAGCCTGTGGCATACCGGCGTCGTCGCGGTCGGTGGCGATCACTTCACCAACGACATCGCCGTCGGGCTGCGCACGCCGATACCCGATGCGGAAAAGATCAAACGCCGGTGTGGGTGCGCGCTGTCGGCCATGGTCGATGAGGATGAAACCATCGAAGTCGCGAGCGTCGGCGGCCGTAAGCCGAGGCTGATGGCGCGGCGCATCCTCTCCGAGATTCTCCAGCCGAGAGCCGAGGAGATCTTTCACCTGCTGTGGGACGAGATCCGTCGCGCCGGGTTCGAGAAGTCGCTGAACTCGGGAATCGTCCTGACCGGTGGCGGGGCCATGCTCGAGGGGGTCGCGGAGATTGCCGAGCAGATCTTCGATCTGCCGATTCGACGAGGCACGCCAGCCGGCGTCGGTGGTCTGGCGGATCACGTCAACAGTCCAGCGTTTGCGACTGCTGTCGGCCTCGTGATGTACGGACATCGCAATCATCTCAGCGAGCCGATACGGCCGGTCGGCGCCGGGGCATTAGGCCGGGTCGCAGGCCGCCTGCGAACGCTGTTCAAGGAGTTTTTTTAAGGTCCTTCCGTCTGCAAGGCGGAAGCGACTTGTGATCGAAAACGCGCACGACGCATCACTCGCCCGGAGGCGACACATGACTCATGGAACCCAGACGACAGCAACCGGCTCGGACGCAATGCGGCTGAAGCTCGACGAAACGCGGCGGTCCGGCGCACGGATCAAGGTCGTCGGTGTTGGCGGTGGCGGCAGCAATGCCGTCAACCGCATGGTGGCCGCAGGATTCGACGGCGTCGAATTCATGATCGCCAACACCGACGTCCAGGCACTTCATCTCAATGCTGCGCCGAACAAGCTTCAGATCGGCGCGAAACTCACGAAGGGACTGGGCGCCGGCGCCGACCCGAACGTCGGGCGTGAGGCGGCGCTCGAGGACACCGAGAAGCTGATCGAAGCGCTGGACGGCGCCGACATGGTGTTTGTGACGACCGGGCTTGGCGGCGGCACGGGGACCGGTGCCGCGCCTGTCATCGCCAGCCTGGCCAGCGAGCTCGGGGCGCTGACCATCGCGGTGGTAACCAAGCCGTTCAAATTCGAAGGCAGGAAGCGGCAAGTCCAGGCCGAGCGCGGCCTCGAAGAGCTGCGCGAATGCGTCGACACCGTGATCACGATCCCGAACGAACGTTTGCTGGCGACCATCGCCCGAAGCACGTCGCTCACCGATGCGTTCGGAAGTGCCGACGACGTGCTGCGTCAGGCGATTCAGGGAATTTCCGATCTGATCCTTGTCCCTGGGCTGATCAACCTCGACTTCGCCGACGTCAAGACGATCATGGCCGGCATGGGACTGGCAATCATGGGCACGGGCCTGTCCGAGGGTGAAAACCGCGCGATGCTGGCGGCCAGCGCGGCGATCTCAAGCCCGCTGCTCGAAGACGCTTCGGTCAAGGGTGCTCGCGGCGTGATCATCAATGTCACGGGCGGACCAGACCTCTCGTTGATCGAGGTCAGCGAGGCATCGGGTGTCATCCAGGAGGCGGCTCACGAAGAGGCGAACATCATCTTTGGAGCGGTCGTCGACCCGAAAATGGAAGGGAAGGTCAAGATTACCGTCATCGCGACCGGGTTCGATCGCCCGGGCGCGACGAGAACCGCGGCGGCTTCGGCAGCAGTGACTCCGGTCGATCTGCATTCGTACAGTTCGTGGAAGCAAGACGCCGGAGAGCGGGTCGCGGCTGCTGGCGGTTCACGAATGACCTTCTCGCGCCGTTCAGTGCTCGAGCTGCCGATTCCTCCTGCGCCGGCGATGACGGCTGAAGTCGAACCGACTTCGCCGGGCGCCGAGTTCGAACCGGTGTCGCCGCTCGATGTGCCGGCGTTTCTCAGGCGGCAGAATGAAGCCTAGCGATTGCTGATTGCTGATTTGACGATGGCTGATTGCTGACGTCGTGGCAGTTGTTGGCTATCGGCTGGTGGTTGACTGCATGCCGATTGACGCCTGCACAGGCGATCGACGAGCCCTCAATTCCCAGGGCTGACTTACGAGAGCGGGCGTGACGGCGGCACATCGTCTCGCCCGTGCGTGATAGACTAAAAAGATCCATGGCACGCGGGTGCGGCGCCGGGTCAGCCGTATGGCCCGGACCGGGCCGCGGTTGTCGTCGTGATTCGAAGCCGCAGCTCGGCGGCGTCCGTCAATTCGATCCGTCATTTGAATGAAGACCTGGGAGCATCGCGAACGCGCGCGTGACACGCTCGCGCGCGAAGTCGGCTACGTGCGCAAGCCGCACGGCGGCCGGCTGCGCGTGGCGCTGGCATTTCCCAACACCTACTACGTCGGCATGTCGAGCCTCGGTTTTCAGACGGTCTACCGCCTCTTCAACGACCTGGACGATGTGGTCTGCGAGCGGGTGTTTCTGCCGCCGAAACAGGAGCTCCAGGCGCACCTTCAATCCGGCGCCCCGCTCCTGACGCTCGAATCGCAAAGCCCAGTGTCGCAGTTTGACGTGCTGGCGTTTTCGGTATCGTTCGAATGGGACTATACGAATGTCGTCACGATGCTGCGGCTCGCCGGCCTTTCGCCGCGGGCGGAGGCTCGCAATTCGCGCGATCCGCTCGTCGTGATTGGCGGCGCGATCACCTTCGTCAATCCCGAACCGCTCGCACCCTTTGCGGACGTGATCGCGGCAGGCGAGGGAGAGCAGCTCATTCCTGTCCTGACAGCCACGATCGCCGAGGCCGGCAACCGCGGCGATCTGCTCCGGAGCCTTGCGCAGGCACGTGGCTTCTATATTCCGTCGTTCTACGACGTTCGCCTCGCTGGTGACGGAACGATCACCGGTTTCGACGCGAAGCCGGGAACTGGTGCACCGCCGACGGTCAAGAAGGCGGCGGTCAAGAGCATCGATCGCCTCGACCCGCCGGCGACCTCGATCTTCACGCCCGACACAGAGTTCGGGTCGCGTTTTCTGATCGAGGTGGTGCGTGGATGCGCCAACCTGTGCCGGTTCTGCTGGGCCGGTTACAACTACCTGCCGGTCAGGGCGTTTCCCGCCGATCGCATCCTCGAACTCGCGCGCAACGCACGGTCGCATGCGAGCAAAGCCGGGCTCGTATCGATTGCGTTGTGCGATCACCCCGAGATCGAGCGCATTCTCACCGGGCTTCTCGACATGGGGTATTCGATCAGCCCGGCATCGCTCCGGCTCGACGATCTGACCGAGCCGATCGTCCGTCTTCTTCGCAAGAGCGGCGAACGGTCGATTACCATTGCGCCCGAGACCGGCTCGGATCGGTTGCGCCGGGTGATTAACAAGACGGTGACCAACGACGAGATCCTTGCGGCCACCGACCTGATTTTTGCCAACGACATCGACAATCTGAAGCTGTACTACATGATCGGCTTGCCAACCGAGACAGAGGCCGATCTCGTGGCGATCCGCGACCTGACCGTGCACATGCGCGACGTGATGCTGAAGCATGGCCGGCCGCGCGGCCGAATCGGCCGGATCGTCGGCAGCGTCAACCCGCTGATCCCGAAGCCAGGGACCGCCTACCAATGGCTGCCGATGGAAGACCCATCGATTACCGACGCCAAGGGAAAACGGCTCCGGCAACTCCTGTCGGGACTCGACAACGTCTACTTCAACATCAAGTCGGAGCGGCATTCGTACTACCAGGCGCTGCTCTCTCTTGGCGATCGGCGTGTAGCCGACGCCATAGAGGCCGCCGAGCGCAATGGCGGCCAGTGGCGGGCCGCGGTTGCCGAAAGTGGCATCGACGCCGGGTTTTATATCTTCCGCGACCGTTCCGGCGACGCGGTTTTGCCGTGGGACATCATCGACGGCGGCATGAAGTCTTCGTTCTTCCAGTCCGAGTTCGACAAGGGACTCCGCGGCGAATGGACGCTTCCCCCGAAGCGGCAGAAAGAGAACCTCAAACTGCTGCCGGTACTGGATTAGTCGCGGCGGTCGCGGCGAAGCCGCGCGATCAGGACGCGACTGCCGCTTCGGCCTCGTACTCCGCGTACGCCTGCAGAATCAAATCGCGAATTTTGTTCTGCGCTGTCGCGTCGCCCAGCGGCCGCAGGAGCGCGTAGCTGCGCCGTTCGCCGCCGACCGCGTACTGTCTGGCGGGGAACGTGACATTGCGGCCGTTGCCCGTCTTCCTCTCCCACACGCTGAACCCGATCAGTTTCAGCCCCTCGAGGGGGCCCTGCGTGAAATGCAGTTCCGCGTCCGCGAGCTTGCCCGGCGGGTTTCCCTTGTCGTTCGGCACAATCTTGATGGTCATCGTCTTTTTTGGCTCCTCTTCAGTGGTGACGTCGCGTGACGGGGCAAGGGGAGTGCCGCTGACCGATGACATCGGCGGTTCGTGGATGGCATTGCGAAGCCTGGAGTTGTTCGAAAGGACAACCGAATCGAAGGGAGGCGGAGAGGCCGCCAGGCGGCCGGCTGGTTAACTATGGATGACGGTCATCACCCCAGCAGCAGGACCTGCGCCATCGCCAACGCATCAGAATGCGTAATGGTCACGAGCGTGGACTGGACCTTCATGCGCTCTGCCCGTGCCGCCGCACCGCCATGCAACCGCAGTTGCGGCGGGCCGAACGTGCGGAACACTTCGATGTCCTTCCAGAGTACGCCTCGTGAATGGCCGGTCCCGAGCGCCTTCATCGCCGCTTCCTTTGCGGCAAACCGCCCGGCGAGATGCGGTACGGGATTCCGGCGCCGCGTACAATAGGCAATCTCTCCTTCGGTGAACACACGGCGGAGAAAGCGCTCGCCATATCGTTCGAAGGCCGCGCCGATCCGGGGAATATCGGTTGCGTCGAATCCGAGTCCGAGGATATTCATGGTTTTGCCCCAGCCTAACGATGGTTTCGAGTGGACGCAAGCGTCCTGGGGTCCGGTGCTGCGCTGCCGTCCCCTGCTTGCGGTCGCCGATCACTTCTTCACCTCGTCGAATCTCGAACTGCGGGACGAGCGCCGCGAGTGGCAGGCAGTTGCGCGCGAAGTCGGCGTGGATCCGGAGCAGGTGCTGCTCCTGCGGCAGGTGCACGGTGCCGCGACGGCGGTCGCGCGTCGCGGCCGTTCGTCGCCGTGGACGCGGCCGGAAGCGGACGTGGCAGTGACCGACGATTGTGCCAGCGCGATTGCCGTACGGGTGGCCGACTGCACCCCGATCCTGCTCGCCGATCGCCGGCTCGGCGTTGTCGGCGCCGCTCACGCAGGCTGGCGTGGCACGGTTCAGGGCGCCGCATCAGCGGCGGTGCGTGCGATGCACGAATCGTTTGGATCGAAGCCTGCCGATCTCGTGGCTGGCATCGGTCCGTGTCTCGGCGTGTGCTGTGGTGAAGTGGGTCCGGAAGTGGTGACCGCATTTCGCGATGCCGGTCATCCGCCCGAGTCGCTCGCCCGCTGGTTCGCCGAGGGCAGCGGCGATCGGTCCTATCTCGATCTCCCTCTCGCTAATCGGGATCAGGTTGCAGCCGCAGGCGTCCCGGCGGCCCAGATACATGTCGCCGGTCTCTGCACGAAGACATTCGCCGGAGTCTTTCATTCGTACCGTGCGGCGAGAGAACGGGCGGGCCGGATGGTCGGAATCATCCGGGCACGTAACGATTGCTGAATTGTCGATTGTTGATTGACGGACGTCAGCAGGGATCAATCAGCATTCAGCAATCGACCATCAACAATCCCGCTTGAGTCGTGCCTCGGCCTCGTCCATCCCCAGATTCGACAGCCGATCCGCATCCTTGTTGAACTCTCGCCGTACGTGTTCGAACTTCACTTCATCGAACTGCGCGGTCAGCAACCGAGCTCGCACGTAGAGCGGTTGCAGGCCCGCGTTTCGGACCTTGTATTCCCCCCGCATCTGCCTGACCAGCAGCTCGGAGTCAGCGCGGATGTGCAGGCGTCGAACGTTCTGATCGATGGCCCACTGCAGCGCCGCGAGAAGTCCGTTGTATTCCGCGACGTTGTTGGTGGCGATGCCGAGAGCCCCGTGGAGTTCAGCCACGACGTTTCCGTCCGATGACTGAATGAACGCGCCATAACCCGCTGGTCCAGGGTTACCCCGGGCACCCCCGTCGATATACGCGACCATCATTGATCACGCCGAGGGGCTTCGCCCCTCGGACTCCCTGACACGCTCGCTCGCGGGGCCCCGAAAGCCCCGCTCCGCGTGCGTGGGCTCACTCGCGCGCTCGTTCGCCTTGTGTCACTGTCTGGTCTTGAAACCACAGGGAGACTCAGGACGGGGACGCTGCGCCCGGTGCGGCGGCTGGAACGAAATACAGAATGCGGGTGCAACTCTCGCACTGGGTGAGCGTGTCGTTGCGCCGGACATCGTTGAAGACCTGGGGGCGCAGACGAACGTGGCACACCGTGCATAGCCCATCGCGGGCCTCGGCAACGGCGACCCCCTTGCGGCCATGAGCAACGCGTTCGAAGAGCGCCAGCGCATCGCGCGACAGCATCCGGACCAGGTCGGCGCGGGACGTCATCACCCTGGCGATTTCCTGCTCGAGCGTCGCACGCTCGGCCTCGAGTAACTTCTCCTCGCGCGCGACTTCGGCCTGCTCGGCCTTCAACGCGGCCTCGGCGGCCTTGATCTCGACGGCGAAGGTTTCCGCTTGCTCCATGTGCTCGAGCAGTCTGTCTTCGTGGCCGCGGACCTCTTGCTCGGCGGCCGACATCTCCTTCTGCATCGCCTGGTATTCCTTGTTGGTCTTGACCTCCATCAACTGTCCCTTGTATTTGGACAGACGGGTCTGTACGGCCGCGAGGTCTTTTTCGACTTCACGACGGGCTGCCTGGCCTGCGGCAATCCTGTCTTTGACGCCCGCCAGCGCCTGTGACTTGGCAGCCACGCGCGCTTCCAGCGCTTGCTGAGCGGCCGGAAGTTCCGCGATCCGCCGCCGCGCCCGTTCTGCGGCGAGGTCAAGTTCCTGGAGCTGGATGAGGTGTTGAAGGTCTGGATGCATCAAGAAGAATTGCTGATTGTTGATTGCTGATTGTTGATCGTGGATAGAACAATCAGCAATCAGCAATCAAAAATCAGCATTTGGCGGTCCGCCTGCGCGGCTTTACTGGCCGCCCTTCGACTCGCGTGACTGAAGCTCGCTCAGGGCACCCTTCGCGTCGCCCGAGAATTCATGGGCCCTGCCATGAGCGAGCCCGCTGCGAGGCGGGCGAGTCGAATGGTGGGCCCACCAGGATTCGAACCTGGGACAGGCCGGTTATGAGCCGGCGGCTCTGACCGCTGAGCTATGGGCCCGCACAAGCGTAAAGTTAAAAGTAAAAAGTTAAAAGGTAAAAAGTCTCACTCCGCATTTTTAACTTTTGACTTTTCACTTTCTACGTCCGTCCCTCGAGGAACGCGCGAAGTTTCCGTGACCGCGACGGGTGTCGCAGCTTGCGGAGCGCCTTCGCCTCGATTTGCCGGATCCGCTCGCGCGTGACCGCGAAGCTCTGTCCGACCTCTTCGAGCGTGTGCTCGCTGCCGTCGCCGACGCCGAACCGCATCTTGATGACCTTTTCTTCGCGCGGCGTCAGCGTTTTCAGCACCGAGTCCGTCTGCTCCTTGAGGTTCAGGTTGATCACCGCGTCCGACGGCGACACAACCTGGCGATCCTCAATGAAATCGCCAAGATGCGAATCTTCCTCTTCGCCGATTGGCGTCTCGAGCGAGATCGGCTCCTGCGCAATCTTCAGCACCTTGCGCACCTTGGATACCGGGATATCCATCCGCTTGGCGATTTCTTCGGACGTTGGCTCGCGGCCGAGTTCCTGCACCAGCGCGCGCGAGGTGCGAATCAGCTTGTTGATCGTTTCGATCATGTGGACCGGGATACGGATCGTGCGCGCCTGGTCCGCGATCGCGCGCGTGATCGCCTGCCGGATCCACCAGGTGGCGTAGGTCGAGAACTTGTAGCCGCGGCGATACTCGAACTTGTCGACCGCCTTCATCAAGCCGATGTTGCCTTCCTGAATCAGGTCGAGGAACTGCAGCCCGCGGTTCGTGTATTTCTTGGCGATGGAGACCACCAGCCGGAGGTTCGCCTCGACCAGTTCCTTCTTCGCCTGTTCCGCTTGAATCTCGCCGCGTGCGATCGTCTCCAGCGTCCGCATCAGCTGATCGGGCGTCTCTTCGAGCTCATCGGCCATGGTCTTGACTTCGACCTTGAGCTCTTTCTGCTGTTTCAGCAGGTTCTTTTTTTCTTCTTCTTTGAGGCGGCTCTTCTTGTTCTTGGGGTTCACCTGCCGCTCGATGTGATCGATCTGGCGCTTGACGCGCATGACCGCCTCGACCGATTCCTTGATCTGGTCGATCATCCGCCGCTTGATGTTTTCAGTGAACTCGATCTTGCGAATCAGTTTCGACAACTCGACCCGGGCGCGGAGCGACTCCCAGCGCACGCGACGATACTTGCGCTTGTCGCGCGTGGTCGTGCCGCGCGGCGTCTTGTCGAGCTTTTCCTTGCACTTCTCGACCGCCTGCCACGCCTTGCGCACCGCTTCAATCTGGCGCATCACCTGCCGCTTGCGATCTTCGATCTTTTCGTCGGTCAGCTCTTCGTCAACGAAGGTGACGAGCTCGCGGATGCTGCGCTCGTCTGCCTTCAGCTGCTCGCCCATCTGGATGATCGCCCGCGCGATTGTCGGCGTCCGCGAAATCGACTTGATGACGGCGAGCTTGCCGCGTTCGATGCGCTTGGCGATCTCGACTTCACCTTCGCGAGTGAGCAGGGGAACGGTGCCCATCTCGCGGAGGTACATGCGGACCGGGTCGTTCGTTTTGTCGAGGGCGCCTGGGGTGAGATCGAGCTCGAGCTCTTCGGCGCCTTCGCCGGTCCGATCGAGCAGTTTGTCTTCCCGGTATTTTTGCTCCGAGTCGACAACTTCGATCCCCGCGCTGCCAAATGTACTGAACAGGTCATCGAGCTCGTCCGACGACGTGATGTCGGCGGGTAACAGTTCGTTGACCTCGTCGTACAGGAGGTAGCCCTTTTCCTTGCCGATGGAGATGAGCTGCCTCACCTCATCGTATTTTTCTTCGATCGACAACGGTATTTCTCCTTTAGCTCCCAGCTTCAAGCGCCCACTCACTTTGCAAATTCCTGGTTCATGGCTTCGATTTCTCGTTTCAGCCCTATCTGACGCATGCCCAACTCGTCGATCCGTCCATCGTGGCTCGGAACGCCCTCCTCGAGCAACTTGGCCAGTTCCCGTTCGATGGCTGTCCGTTCCCGAATGAGACGGTGTTTCCGAAGCTCCAGCGCGCAGTCCGAAAGCACGCGGGCCGGGGCTTCCGGTTGGGCCGAAATGGCCTCGACCAACTCGACCTCCCCAATACTTAGACGCTCCAAAAGCAGTGGAGGTAAGGACGCTGCCGGGCATCCTTGCAGGGATCGCGCCTGCCTGAGGATATCGGACGCTGCCAGCCCCTCCAGATCCTGATCCGCAAGATCGCCAAGCACTTGAAGGGCCTCCTCGGGGTTTTTCATCACCGCCCAGATGAGGCCGCGCTCGGCGGGCTTCACGTGGCCGATTGGCAGCACGCCGCGTTCCGCGACTGTCGTCTGCCTCTGGACGGCCGCCTTGCGGATTTCCGACCGGACTACCTCTTCAGTAATGCGCGCCTTGTGCGCCAGTCTATCCGCGAACTGGTCGCGTCCGGCGGCGTCGGGAATCCTGGCCGCTACCGTGAGCATCGCCGTCAGAAACTCCCTTCGGTTTTCGTCCTTCGAAAGATCCAGGCCCGCTGACGCCCGCTCGAGCAGATATTCGAGGTACGGGCGCGAACCGCGCAGCCTGTCCTGATAGGCTCCAGCACCGTTTTTCCGGATGAAATTGTCCGGATCGTCACCCGCCGGCAAGGTCGCGACGTTCACCTGGAATCCCTCCGCCACCAACAACTCTGACGATCGGGCGGCCGCCCCCTGGCCTGCAGCGTCGGGATCGAAGCTGAGGACGACTTTGGAGGCAAATCGTTTCAGCAGCCTGGCCTGCGCCGGTGTGAGCGCGGTGCCGGATGAGGCGACGACATTTGTGATGCCAGCCTGCCAGGCCTGCGCAAAATCGAAGTAGCCTTCGACCATCACGGCGTGCTTGGCCCGGCTGATCGAAGCCTTGCTCAGGTGGAGCCCATACAGGGTCCGGCCCTTCACATAAATCGGCGTTTCCGGCGAGTTCAGGTACTTGGGCTGCTGACCGTCCTCCATCGCCCGCCCACCGAAGGCCACGATTGCGCCGTTCTCGCGATGAATCGGAATCATCAGTCGGTTGCGAAAGCGATCGATCACCACTCCGTGATCGCGCTCGACGACCAGCCCGCTCTTCAGCAAGGCCGGCAGTGGAAACCCGTCCTTCAACAGGCGCGATTTCAGTCCTTCACGAACCGACGGAGCGTATCCGGCGCCAATCAGCTCGATGGTTTCGGTCGTAAGTCCACGATCCTTGAGCTGACGTCTGGCAGCCGCGCCCGCGGGGGTGGCGAGTTGCTCGCGGAACCACGCGGCGGCAACCTCGTGTGCTTTCAACAACGATTCCCGGTCCCGTCGTCCCTCCTCGTCCTCATTCTTCCCGTCCGCCGGCTCGGGGACCGGCAAACCGAATCGTCCGGCAAGCTGCCGCACCGCTTCCGGGAATGTCACCTTATCGAACAGTTCGATGAACTTGATGACGTCGCCACCCACGCCGCATCCGAAACAGTGGAAAAAGCCCCGATCGCCGTGTACCTGGAACGATGGCGTCTTCTCACCGTGAAACGGGCACAGTCCCTTCCAGCCGGTGCCGCTGCGCCGAAGCGGCACACGCTCCTGGACGACCTGCACGATGTCGGCGTGGGACTTCAGGTCGTCGATGAACGAAGCGGGGAACAGGGCCATCAGAATTGCCGATTGTCGATTGCTGATTGTCGATTGCGTTGATCGTCGATTGCCGATTGAGATTGTCGGTTGCTGATTGACATTGCCGATTGAATGCCAATCGTCATGCGCCGGATTTTCTGGTGGGCAAACAGAAATCTGTTCCCCACAATCACTGAATCCACGACATCAGTCCTTGAATTCCACGACCGTGACCCCTCCGCCTCCCTGGTTGTCGGGAGCGGGCGCGAAGTGTGCGACGTAGGCGTGCATCCGGAGAAAGTCCGCGATGGCTCGCCGGAGCTGCCCGGTGCCGTAGCCGTGGATAATCCGGACCGATTTCAGCTCGCTCAGCATCGCCTCATCCAGGAATTTTTCCACCCGAGCGATGGCTTCATCGGTGTGCGCGCCGATCACGTTCAATTCTGTCGACGACCCCTCGCGAGGTTGCAGGTCAACGTTGACCCGCACGCGAGCCGGTTGCGCGTGAACGGCGGCCGCCGGTGCGACGACACGCAATTCGTCCAGGCGTGTTCGGAGACGCTTGCCACGTACGTCGACTTCCGCCTCGCGATCGTGCAAGGCCTGGACGACGCCTTCCAGGCCGAAAGCCCCGACGAGAACACGATCGCCAACGGCCGGCATCGGACCCGGGCCCGCTGAGGACGAGGTCGGCGCGGCCGAATCTGCCGGCGAACGGAGCCGATTTCCGATCGCCTCGATCGCTGCGCGAGCATCGGCCCGGGCTGCGCCGGTATCCCCCGTCGAAATCAAGCGAGGCGCCATTCGACGCTCGGCTTCCAGCGCCAAAGCATCGGTCCGAACCTTGAGCGCGTTCACCACACCGTCGATTTCACGACGCGCCTCTCGCAACCGCTCCTCGATCCGCTCGTCGAGCCGCCGTTTGAACGTCTCCTCCCGGTTTCGAAGCTCCAGTTCTCTCTGGTGGAGCCGCGCGTTCTCGTCGGCCAGTGTTTCGCGCTCTCGCGCGGCCAGCCGCCGCTCGTGATCGAGCCCCTGCATGTCACGCTCAATCTTCGCGAGATGCTCCGCCAGCTGTGTCTCGCGCGCGGTGCGATGCGCACGGGCTTGCTCGATGACGGCGGCCGGCATGCCAAGCCGATTCGCAATCTCGAGCGCGAGGCTGCTCCCGGGAGACCCATAATTGAGTCGGTACGTCGGAGCAAAGCTCTGTGGATCGAACCCGAACCCCGCGGCCATGACCCCTTCGGTCGTCGACGCATACGATTTCAATGCATCGTAGTGAGTCGTCGCGATCACCGTGGCGCCGCGCCGACGGAAGTGATCGATGATCGCCATCGCCAGGGCTCCACCCTCCACCGGATCGGTGCCGGCCCCGGCTTCGTCCAGGAGGACCAGGGATGGTAACGCCAGCGCCTGATCCATCGAGACGACGTTAGCGATATGGCCGGAGAACGTGCTCAGGCTGGCGGCGATCGATTGTTCGTCCCCGATGTCCGCGAACACCGTCCGGTACACAGGAATCTGAGAGCCTTCCGCGACGGGAATCAGCAATCCCGCCTGAGCCATCAGCGACAACAGCCCCGCGGTCTTCAACGCCACAGTCTTTCCGCCGGTGTTGGGCCCGGTGATGACCAGAACGCTGACGGGCGGAATTAACACGACGTCAACCGGGACTGGGCCTTCTCGTCCGGGATCGGTAGTGCGTCCCTCGACAGGCTCGGGGCGCCCTGAGCTTGTCGAAGGGCGAGATTCGTCCCCGGACACGCTCGGGACGCCCTGAGCTTGCCGAACGGCGGGATCCGCGGTGTCCGTAGAGTCGGCCAACCGTCGGCGCACGGCGCCGAGGAGCAGCGGATGCCGTGCCGCTCGCAATTCGAGACGGCCATCAGCGGCGATCGCCGGCTGGATTCCATCGACCAGGATCGAAAATCGCGCACGCGCCTGCAGGACGTCGAGCTCGGTCGCCGCGCGAATGGTTCGACCGAGATCGTCGCGGCGGCGCCGAAACGCGTCGGTCAGACCGAGCAGAATCCGACGGACTTCCTCGGCCTCCTGCTGCTCGAGGGCGACAATGTCGTTATTGATTTCGACCGTGCTGAGCGGTTCCAGAAACAAGCTGGCGCCGCTCCCGGAACTGCCGTGGACGATGCCGGGGATGGCTGATCGATGCTCCGACCGGACGACCAGCACATACCGGCCATTTCGATCGGTGACGATTTGCTGTTGCAGGTACTTCGAGGTGTCCTTTCCCCGAAGATAGGATTCGAGCGTTCCGCGAAGCCTCGTTCGCTGCTTGCGAAGCCGTTCCCGCAGGCTTTTCAGCTCTGGGCTCGCATCATCCAGCACTTCTCCGGCCGGATCGATCTTCCGGCGGATGTCCACGATTTCGTGTTCAAACGACGCCGTCGAGTCGGCGATGCCTCGAAGCACCGGCGCCGTCGCGCCCGCGCGCCGAATCGCGAGGCACGTGCCGTCGACCGACGACAGAAACGCACTCAGCGAGAGGAGGTGAATCGCTTCGAGTGCGCGCCCATCGACGCCGATCGCGGCCACGATGGCTTCGAGGTCGGCCGCTGCCTGCAGGGCAATCTCGTTGTCGGTTAGAAACCGTACAGTTTCGGACGTTGCCGTCAGCCGCCCGGACACTGCGGCGACATCGGTCTCTGGAGCGAGACGCTCCAGCCGCTGCAATCCGCCGGGCGTCAGTGCGTATCGGCAAACCGCCTCGACAATCCGGTCGAATTCGAGGGCCCTCAGGGCGCCAGCATGCATCGGGGTTACTTACGACAGGAAAGACTGACCTGCGGACAGGCCAATCCTTAACTATAACGGATCACGATCAGGTTCTACAAGGTTCTGCGCGGTTCGTTCACCCGAACGAACCTCGTAGAACCCAGTAGAACCCAGCGAACCTTGGAGAACCTACGGTAAGTGATTGATGGAGCTGGCGATGGCGGCCGCTCCAAAACCGTTATCGATATTGACGACCGACACGCCGCTGGCGCAGCTGTTCAACATGCCAAGCAGGGCGGTTATGCCACCGAAACTCGCGCCATAGCCCACACTGGTGGGGACGGCGATAACGGGGACGTCCACCAGCCCGCCGACGACACTTGGAAGCGCCCCTTCCATGCCGGCGACAACAATCACTACGTGAGCGGCGGACAGTCGAGCGTGCTCGGCCAGAAGCCGATGGAGTCCGGCGACGCCGACGTCGTAGAGCCGATCGACGCGGTTCCCCATAATCTCGGCGGACACGACCGCCTCTTCGGCAATGGGCAGATCGGCCGTCCCGGCGGCCACGACCAGGATTGTGCCCCGGCCGTCGGGCAAGGGCGCGCTGCGCAGTGTAATGGTTCGCGCCTGTTCATGAAATGATGCAGTCGGCAGGCGCTGCCGAACGGCTTCGAAGGCATCGGGTCCCGTGCGGGTGACCAGCAGATTGTGCCCTGCGGCCACGATCCGCTCGGCGATCGCGGCGATTTGTTCCGGGCTCTTCCCGGGGCCGTACACGACTTCGGGAAAGCCCTGTCGCACGGCTCGGTGGTGATCGATCCGGGCGAAGCCGAGATTCTCGTATGGCGAATGGCGCAAATATTGAAGGAGTTGCTCGTGGGCTGACTCAGGCGTCAGGGTTCCGGACCGCACTTCATCCAGCAGTGCGCGCAGTTGCAGACGGTTCATGAGCCTTGCTGACGCGGTGCCGTTGATCTGGTAAACGGCAGAGCTGTAATATTATCGATTGTGTCGCGTGACGGATTCATCTCCTTATGACGCCTGTTGAGACGCTGATCCTCGTCCTCTACTTTTTCGTGCTCAGCATCCTGGCCATCTACGGATGGCACCGCTATTACCTCGTGTATCTTTACACGAAAAACAAGGATCGGGCCCCGCAGCCATTGCCTGAACTCGACGTGCTGCCGCGCGTGACGATACAGCTGCCGATTTTCAACGAAATGTACGTCGCCGACCGATTGATCGACGCGGTCTGCGAGATGGACTACCCGAAAGACCTGCTCGAGATCCAGGTCCTGGATGATTCGACCGACGAGACGACATCCATCTCCGAGCTGGCCGTGCGGCGCCATGCGCTCCGCGGCTTCAACATCCGGTACCTGCACCGTGTCGATCGAACCGGCTACAAGGCCGGTGCCCTCGATGCCGGCC
>JBKPNQ010000053.1:0-14556 GCA_046732715.1 Acidobacteriota bacterium
GGCGTGGACAGTCTGCTTGTTCACGAGCGCCGCCGTAGGTGGACTCCGCCAGCGGCGTGCATCTCGGTCTTGCTCCCGCGGACGTCGCGCGGAAAAGCCTCGCCCTCCGCAACGTCTTCCGCGACCCGCGCAGGTCCGTGACCTGCGCGACAGTCACGCTGCGGGTGGGCTTTAGAACTTCGCGTGTCGCACGAGTCCGAGGTCGCTACGACCGAGACGCACGTCGCTGGCGGAGTCCGCCGAACACGTTCGAACTCGGTCGCTGCGTCGACGAGGTCGCGCATGTCAGGTTCCCGGCGCGATGCGGCCAGGCCGCTGCGTCAGTTCTGAAAACCACGCCGCAGGCGTCCCGATCCGCGGCGGCGTGGTGTCGACAATGCTGCAGACGTTAGCTGGTTGCGCGAATGATTATCGGCTGCCGTGTGGAAAACCCGAGCCGACGCGGCCATCGTGAGACACGCGCCGGAGGCGTGGTTTTCCGGCCGTAGGCCGAGGCGGCGGGGACCTGACGTGCGCAACCTCGTCGATGCCTCAACCCATTGACGCGTCAATGCGAAGCAAAGCTGATTGCCCACGCAGCGGCCCGCGAGCGTCGTGGTCCGCAAGACTACTTGACGACGACCGTCTTGATGTTCACGAACTCCTTGATCCCGTAGGTGCCAAGCTCTCGACCGTAACCGGATTCCTTGATCCCACCGAACGGAAGGCGTGGATCGGAGGCGACGAGAGTGTTGACGAAAGTCGCGCCGGCTTCGAGACGTCGAGCGACGCGTTCTCCGCGTGCGCCATCCTTGGTGAACACCGCAGCTCCGAGTCCAAACACGCTGTCATTGGCGATGCGCACGGCATCGTCCTCGTCCTTCGCTTCGATGATTGCAGCGACCGGGCCGAAGAGCTCCTCGTCGTATGCCGGCATGCCCGGTTTGACCTGAGTGAGGACGGTTGGTGGGTAGAAGGCACCTTCGCCTGGAGGGATCTCGCCGCCCAGCAACAGCGACGCGCCTCGTTCGACCGAGGTGCGCACTTGCGTGTGCAACGAGTCGCGCAGGTCGTGTCTCGCCTGCGGCCCAACTTCGGTGCCTTCGGTCAAGGGGTCCCCGACCTTCTTTGATTTCATCAGGGTGACGAAGCGCGCCGTGAACGCGTCGAGGATCGGCTTCACGACCACGAACCGCTTCGCCGCGATGCAACTCTGTCCGGCGTTGATCAACCGCGAGTTCACGCAGGTGGTCGCCGCCGCTTCCACGTCCGCGTCTTCGAGGACGACGTACGCGTCGGAACCGCCGAGTTCCAGCACCGTTTTTTTCAGGACCGCGCCGGCTTGCGAGGCGACGGCCTTTCCCGCCGGCGTGCTGCCGGTCAACGTCACCGCGCGGACCAGCGGATGCTCGATCACCGCTTGGACTTGTGCACTTCCGATAAGCAGCGTTCGGAACACGTCGCCAGGGAAGCCGGCCTCCTGAAAGATGCTCTCGATCGCCAGGGCGCATCCGGGCACGTTCGACGCATGCTTCAAGATGCCGACGTTTCCGGCCATCAAGGCTGGCGCGGCGAAGCGAAACACCTGCCAGAACGGGAAGTTCCAGGGCATGATGGCGAGGACGACACCAAGCGGCTCGAAGGCGGCGTACGACTTCGTGTTTTCGGTTGCGACGACGTCTGGTGCGAGGTGCGACTCGGCGCGGTCCGCATAGTAGTCGCAGACCCACGCGCACTTCTCGATCTCGGCATTGCCCTGCGCCAGCGGCTTGCCCATCTCGTCGGCCATCAACCTTGCGAGATCGCGATTCTGCTGTCGTAGCACCCCGGCCGCCTTCTTCATCAACGATGCCCGTGCGGCGAACGGTATGTCCCGCCACAACCGCCACGCCTCGTGCGCTTTGGCGATGGTTGCCGCGGCATGTTCGGACGTCATGTCCTCGTAGGTCTTCATCGTCTTGCCTGTCGACGGATTCACGGATGTGAGGGCCATGGAGATTCCTGATCGATTGCCGATTGTCGATTGCTGATTGTTGCTTGATCTTAGCGCCTGTAGCTACCTCGACCGCGGATCATTGATTCGTGAAACAATCCAGTTCGCGATGAGCGCAAACGGCTGGCTGCCAGTCGCGGGCAGAGCTTGGGCGGCACTTCTGCTGACAGTTGCCTCTGGCTCTGCCGACGCTCCGACACGTCAAAACGCCTTGCGGCGAATCCAGACGGTTCGTTCCGTGACCGTCACACCATCCAAGGACGGCACAATCATTGTCATCGAGGCGAGCGGACCGCTGGCGGAGCCGTCGAGTGGACTGGCGAACGATCCGCCGCGAATCTACATCGATTTCATCGATGTTCTGCCGGGCGAGCCGATTCAGGCAGTTTCGGAGAACCCGTATGTCAGACGCGTGCGTATCGCGGAGCACAGCGCGAGCCCGCTCATCACCAGAGTCGTTATCGATTTGACCAGGCAGGCGACGTATCCGATCCATTCTTCGACCGCGCAACAAGGCCGGGTCACGCTGTCGCTCGAAGTTGCCCGCGATCCGATCGATGTCACCCAACATTCCGCGGCACGAGCGACGACGCCAGCGACGCCACAAACAGCCACACCCGTCGCGTCGGGACAAGCGGCCACTGAGAGAGCCTATGATCTTCGGATCTCTACCGCACTTGTTCGGCTTCACGCTTTACGGCCGCTGCTCGAATCAATCGATCGTCTTGCGGATCCGCTTGCCGGCAACCTGGACGCCGCCGTCGGTGAATTCGAGGCGATAGGAAAGATTTTCAGCGGCATCAAGCCGCCGCGATCTCGTGAGGCCGCGCACGCCCTGCTTCAGAGGACATGCACGATGGGCGTGCGCGCGATCCGCATGCGCCGGGACGGCGCGCGGACGAACGATCCCGGAGCCACCCTCAACGCCGCGTCAGCCGCGGCGGGGGCGTTACTGATGCTGGATCGCGCGAATAAGGAGTTGGCGGGCGGAAAGTAGGTCGTTTCCAGCTTGCCCTGAGCGAGGCCATGTTCGCGCTGAGTCGAAGGGCTTCCAGCTTTGCGAATTGCGAATTGCGAATGGCGAATCGCGAATTGCGAATGAGTTATTTTTGCGCGTGAGCGATGAGCCAGTGCCACCCGCCTATGGTTCGCCGTCCGATCCATTCGCCGAGAAGCTCGATGAAGTACGAGTCGCGAAAGATCGACTGACGCGTCCGGATCGCGACGGCCCGCAAATCGAGCCGAGCCGGCTCAGGAGACGTCTGCACGCCGGTCACATACTCGCCCGCGGTCCGGCCGATGATTCCGCCAAAGAAGACGAAGTAGCACGCGGTCAGCACAAAGGTGACGAGAAAAATCGGTCCGCCGGCCGACCGATCGAGCGCGGAGATCGGCAGTCCGATCGCGACGGTGCTGGTGATGACGACGAGGAGCGTGAAGGCCATTGCGCCTGCGTCGATGATCGACGCGGCCACAAGTCGCCAATCGGGCAGGGACGTCGGCGAACGCTCAGGGGGCGCCACTGGCGGATCGTATGTCGCGACACCGTTGAGCCGACGCATCGCGGCAATGGGATCCTCGAGCGGTTTGAGCTGTGTCGCACAGGCGGCGAGCACTGCCGTTGCATCCAGACCAAGCGCGTTCGCATGCGCGCGGATCGCTGACCGTCCGTAGATGCCGGACGGCAGTTCCTGAAACTGTCCGGCTTCAATCGCCCGGATCCACTCGATGCGCACGCCTGTTCGTCTTGACAGGCCCTCACACGTCTCGCCGCGCGACATCCGCGCTTGCCTCAGCCGATCGAGAACGGGTATCTCCGACACGTTTCCTCCTTAACCCGCCTATCGGCACTGCGTGGCGTCGACATTACACGGCCGTAAGCGCTGGTTGATGAAGGAGATCTCGATTCGTGCTTCGCAGTTCGCGGTTCGCGATACGCTGGAGAAGAGCGCCTGCGAGGGCGAGCGGGGGTAGGCCCCGCGAGCAGAGAGAAAGCAGACGAGACGCTCGGACCTAATGAATGAGTGAATTCCCTCGCGCCAGTGCCTGCACGGTGCGCGTCAGCTGGCCTGGCTCGAAAGGCTTGGCGAGGTGCATGTGGAAGCCGGCGGCCAGTGCCTGTCGGCGCTCCTCGTCTCGTGCGTGCGCGGTGACGGCGGCTGCCGGAATGGCCGCAATCCGTCCCGCGGCGGAGCCGCGAATCTCGCGAATCAGCGAGTAGCCATCCTGATCCGGCATCGCGATGTCTGCGAGCAGCACGTCCATTTCCGACTCTTCCAGAATCGCGAGCGCTTCCCGCGCGTTCCCAGCCAGGCTGACGCTGGCGCCGCAATCCTCGAGCGTGTGAGCCATCACTTCGCGGCTGTCCTGCTCGTCGTCTACGACGAGCACGCGGATGCCGTCGAGACGTATGCCGCTCGGCGCTTTGGATTCCGAGGATGGCGCGTCTTCGGCCGCGTCGGATCGCCGCGAGACCATCGGCAGTCGCACGGTGAATGTCGAACCGCGGTCCTTTCCGTCGCTGGTGACGCTGATACTGCCCTGATGGGCTTCGACGAGCTGCCGCGCGATTGACAGACCGAGGCCGACGCCGCCGTGTACGCGGGTTGTCGTGCTGTCGGCCTGCCGGAATCGATCGAACACGTGCGGAAGGAATTCCGGATCGATTCCGATGCCGGTGTCGGTCACGCTCGCATCGACGTGACCGTCCAGGCAATTGACGGTGACTTCGATCCGTCCGCCTTCCTCCGTGAACTTCACCGCGTTGCCAAGAAGGTTGAAGAACACCTGCTCCAACCGGTGAAGATCGCCAAGGACAATCGCGTCGGGCGCAGCCGAGAACTGCAGTTCGATGCGTTTGGCGGCGGTGGCGGGGACCATCGATTCGATGACATTTCGCAGCAGGTCGCGCAGGTCGATTTCTTCGCGATCGAGCGACATGCGGCCGCCAATGATCCGCGAGAAATCGAGCAGGTCATCGATGAGCTTGGCCTGCCGTGTGGCGTTGTCGTGAATCGACCGCAACGCGCGCGCGATGATCGACGGAGCAAGCGTGCCTTTCTGGAGGAGCGCCGTCCAACCGAGCATCGCGTTCAGCGGCGTGCGGAGGTCGTGCGAGACGATCGACACGAACTCATCCTTGAGGCGGTTGGCGGCCTCCGCTTCGGTCCGAGCCTTCTGCGCGGTCTCATACAAGCGCGCGCGGTCGAGCGCCTGCGCGCAATGCTGCGCGCTCGAGACGAGGAAGGCCTGATATTCCTCGTCGAATTTCACCGGCGCGGTGAAATGAAATGCCAGCACGCCGATGGCCTGCCCGCTGACAAGCAACGGCAGCGTCGCCGACGAGACGTAGCCACCGTCAGCAGCGATCGAAGCCGATCGCCAATAGCGCTGCTGCCACTCGGCGAAGGACCCGATGAACACCGGTTGCCGCGTCTGGACGACGTGGGTGGCGCACAAGCCCACCTCGGCGGGGAAGCGTGCGCCCGCCCACGAGTGCTCACCGCCAACATCGGAGTGAACGGTTTCAAACGCCTCACCGCCGTCGAGGAGCAGCGCCACTTCTCCTGACGTCGCGCCTGCCGCGATCTTGCCCTGCTTGACGACCGCTTCGGCGACAGCTTTGACCGTCACGGCCTCCGACAGCGCGGCGGTCAGCCCGTGGAGTCGATTCGTTCGCGCCGCCAGCGTTCGATGTCGCGCCTCCGACGCCCGCAGCGCCAGCTCGGTCTGCTGATGTCCTTCAAGCTCTTCATCCGCGCGTGCGCGAAGCGTCTCCGCCTCGGCCCGGGCCCGCTGGGCGGATTCGTACTGCCACGTCCGGTCGAGTGCCTGGGCTGCGCGCGGACCGAGTACGAAGAGGAAGTCGCGATCGTCACTGGTAAATGTGCGCGGCCGAGAGAACTCCAGCTGCACCACGGCGACCACCCGGCTACCGATCACGAGCGGCACCGCCGCGACCGAGTGATAGGTCGTTGCGCCCAGCGCGCCCTGCGCGCCTCGGTACTCCGACGCCAGCACTTCGCGTGACTCGAAAATGACCGGCGCGCCTCGTCCAACGGCGTCCGCGATCGGGCTCTTCTCGGTAAGGTTGACGACGCTGAGGTCCGGGCTGTCTTGATGCTGCCCAACGATGCGCACGATCTCGGCGCTGAGGCCATCATTGCGCGTGAGCGCCATGACGCAGGCATCAGCTTCGAGCGCGTGCAGCGGTTCCTGGACGGCCGCTTCAATGACAGCGCCGGGCGTACGAGCCTGTCCAAGCGCGGCCGTCAGTTGCGCGACTCGATCCGACTGCCTCGCGGTCTGTTCCGCCATGCGCCGGAGGCTGCGGTCGCGCCGAAGAATTCGATAGGTGCGCTCGGTCAGCAGGCAGAAGCCCAGCCATCCAAGGATGTAACAGGCAAACAGAACCGGCTCACCGATGTTCGTGAAATGCAGGAATGACCCGGGCACGACGACCAGATAGTCCACGGCTAACGCCGACAGGAGGAGAGCAAGAACGCCTGGTCCGGCTCCGCCGTACCACGCGCTCATCGCGATGCTCACGGCAAAAAACGTCGTCGACGGCGTTCCGCCTGTGAGCTTGGAAAGGAAGAGCTCGAAGCACAGGGCCACCGCGACTAAACATACGGCGGCCGCATAAGAAAACGGACGAGCCTCTCCCACGAGCTTGCGCAAGTCTACGGGCATAGGCTTTCGCGGTCGCAGGGACGGCCTTCAGTATGACACGGTTCGTCGCCGGCGACGCCTGCGGGTCGCGGTTCGCTGGCTCGATTTACCCCGCCGCGGCTCCCTGCGTTCCGACGTAGAGCGCGTAAATCGACTGACTCGCCGCCATGAACAGACGATTTCGTTTCGGACCGCCGAAAGTGATGTTGCCGCACACTTCCGGAATCCGAATTCGTCCCAGCAGCTTGCCGGCGGGGTTCCAGACCGTCGCGCCGCTGTACCCGAGCGCGCGTCCGGCGTTGCTCGACGCCCAGACGTTGCCCTCGACATCACACCGCAAGCCATCCGGGCCGCACTTGACGCCGTCGATGGTGCAGTCGCTGAACAGCTTTCGATTCGACAGCTTGTTGTCTGTGCCGACATCGAATGAATGGATTTCCCCTTTGCCGCCGGCAATGGTGTCGCCCGGGCCCTTGCCGGTGCTTGCCACGTAGAGCTTCTTGAAATCCGGAGAGAAGGTAATCCCGTTTGGATCGGGCACTTGATCCTCGGTGACGACCAGATCGATCCGGCCCGAGGGATCGACGCGATAGACGCTCGTCGGCAGTTCACGCTTGAACGTACCGATACCAGCCGGCTGCCCGGCCTTCGAATTCAAGAGTCCCTTGAGATTGGTGGGGCCGCCGCTGGCGTCCGGCGCGCCCTCATACAACTGTCCACCGTAGGGCGGATCGGTAAACCAGATGCTGCCGTCGCGATGCACCGCGACGTCGTTGGGCGAGTTGAGCCGCTTGCCCTGAAATGATTCCGCGATGACGGTGACCGATCCATCATGCTCATATCGCACCACGCGCCGCGTCAGGTGTTCGCACGAGAGCTGCCGCCCTTGCGTGTCGAAGGTGTTGCCGTTGCTGTTGTTCGAAGGGCTCCTGAACACCGTCACCCGCCCGTCGTCTTCGAGCCACCGCATTTGACGGTTGTTGGGGATGTCGCTCCACAGCAGGTATCGCCCCTGGCTGTTCCACGCCGGGCCTTCAGCCCAGAGCGCGCCGGTCCACAGCCGTTTGATCGAGGTGTTCGCCTGAATGAGGTTGTCGAATGCCGGATCGATCGTCAGCACGTCCGGATCGGCGAAGTAGGTCGTCGGCGGCGCATCGGGGCCGAAATCGCGCGGCGGATTCGAAATGACCGTCGGCGCCGACAACGGCTTACCTTGCGCGAACGCATCCCGCGGCATCGCCAGGGCCGCCCCGGTCACGGCGCCAATCGTGGTAAGGAGATCACGTCTGGTGATTGCTGTCGTCATGTGTGCACTCTCTTTGCCTGAAAAGCGGTGACATCTTATCGCCGATCAGGTTCTGCTGGGTTCGCCGAACTTCGTCGACCCCTGTAGAACCCCATTACTGGTGGGCATCCGCTTTGCGTAGCCTGACGTTCTGTGGGCGTCAGCGTGATCATCAACGAGCGGTCCGGCACAGCGGCCAGGCCAGATGTCGGGCCCGAGATTCAGAGCCTGTTCGAGAAACACGGGACGCGCGTGCGACTGGAGCGGGTGCGCGATCCTGGAGACCTGGCGGCGCGCGCGAGACAGGCGGCTTCACGGAGAGACATCATCGTGGCGGCGGGCGGCGACGGGACAGTGAGCGCCGTGGCCGCCGTGGCGGTTGCCACAGGGGCGTCGATTGGCGTCCTGCCGATGGGCACGCTCAATCATTTTGCCAAAGACGTCGGGCTGCCATTGACGCTCGCGGACGCCGTAAGCGCCATTGTCGCCGGGAGCGTCCGTCAGGTCGACGTCGGTGAAGTGAACGGGCGAGTCTTCGTCAACAACTCGAGCGTTGGTCTCTATCCGCGGATGGTATGGGCGCGCGAAGCCGAGCAACGTCGCGGCCGGCGTAAGTGGTCGGCCTTCGGAATCGCGATGTTGAACACCTGGCGCGACTATCGGCTTGTCGCGGCGCACCTGGAGGTCGATGGTTCGACGACCGCGGTGCGGACGCCATTTATCTTCATCGGCAACAACAAGTACACCGCCGAAGGGTTCGGCCTTGGCGGCCGCTCGAGGCTCGACGAAGGACGTCTATCGATCTTCGTCGCGCCTGAATGCGGACGATTCGAGATTCTCTCCCTGCCACTGCGGGCCGCCACCGGAAGGCTTCGTGCGGATGCCCCGCCGTTCATTGGATTCGAGGCAGACATGGTCACGGTCGGCGTCACGCACCGGCGCACCAGCGTCTCGCTCGATGGCGAAGTGGCGACGCTCGCACCGCCCCTTGTCTATCGCATCCGTCCACTGGCCCTCAACGTCATCGTGCCGGAGCCGGCGGGGTAGCCGAACGCGATGCGCACCATCGTTCACGTTTCGGACATTCATTTCGGGCGCATCGATCCGGCAACGGTACAACCGTTGCGCGACGCGATTGCGCGGGCGATGCCGGATCTGGTGGCCGTGTCCGGCGACCTCACACAACGAGCTCGGCCGCAGGAATTTACGGCAGCGAAGGAGTTTCTCGAGAGCCTGCCGTGCTATCGGCTCGTGGTTCCTGGCAATCACGACGTCCCGTTGTACGACGTTGTCACACGCTTCACGGCACCGCTGGCGAGATATCGGCGCACGATCACCGACGATCTCTCTCCGATCTATCGGGACGATGAAATGATCGTCGTCGGCGTCAACACGGCACGGTCGTGGACGTGGGGCGAAGGGCGGATCAATGCCCGTCAGGTCGACGATGTCGTCGCGCACCTCTCGGGCGCGCCTCGCGATCTGATCCGCATCGTCGTGACGCATCATCCGTTCGATTTGCCGGAAGGGGTCCGAGAGGAGCGTCTGCTCGGTCGAGCCACCATGGCGATGGCGAAGCTGTCGACGGCCGGTGCGGATTTGTTTCTTGCCGGCCATCTGCACGTCAGCCATATCGGTCACACCGCCGAGCGGTATCAGATCGCCGGCCACTCCGCATTGGTCGTTCAGGCCGGAACCGTCTCAACACGTTCGCGCGGCGAGCAACCATCGTTCAATGTGCTGCGCATTCAGCGACCTGAGATCTCAGTCGCACGGATGGTGTGGGATCAGAGCACGGGTGGATTCTCGGAAACCGTGGAGAGTCGTTATCGACACGGCGAGGTTGGATGGATCAAGAGCGACTGAGTCGATCACCTCACTAAGATCGCTCCCGACGGGATTGCGCACGTCAGCTCCCCGGCGCCTCGGCCTACGCGCGGAAAACCACGTTTCCGGCTCAGGCTTACGGTTGCCGCGTCGGCTCGGGTTTTCCGAGCGACAGCCAACAATCATTCGCGCAACGGGGCAATCTGCGGCGCCATTGTCGAAATAGACGCCGCCGCGGATCGGAACGCCTGCAGCGTGGTTTTCAGAACTGACGCAGCGCCCTGGCCGCATCGCGCCGGAGAGCTGACATGCGCAACCCCCGTCGACACCCCTCAAGCGGGTTTTGGCGACGGGCCGGAAGGGTGCGACTCGGTCAGCGACGTGCGTCTCGTTCGCAGCGACCTCGGACTCGCGTGACTCGCGAAGTTAAAGCCCGCCCGTAGCGTGAATGCCGCGCAGGTCACGGACCTGCGCGGGTCGCCGGAAGACGTTGCGGAGGGCGGAGGCTTTTCCACGCGACGTCCGCGGGAGCAAGAACGAGATGCACGTCGCTGGCGGAGTCGCACTCGTCCCGGCACGCGGAGCGGCGCCGGCCGGCGAACCCGTTTGCCCTGCCTTGACGCACGGCATTGTGGTGCCGGAGGCGCTCGATTGATCGCTACCGATCTGTCGTCGCCGGCTCCGGCATGATCGCCAGTCGTCCGCGCAGCACTTGTGCGCAGCGCCACATGGCATTTGTCAGGATCACCAGCACGCAGACCATCATGATGATTGTCAGCCCGGTGTTGAGAAACCCCTGGAAGTGTCGCGATGCATCCGGACCGGTGGCCATTGGCCAGAAGTTGTCGCGCAGGCTCAGGACGCCTGCGCTCAACGTGGTGATCGACACGAACGCCAGCGGAACGGCCGTGACCCACGCGTATCTCGCACGGCCCATGTTGATGATGATCGTGGTGGCAACGGCGAGCGCGACGGAGGCGAGCAGCTGATTGGCGATCCCGAACATCGGCCAGATCGTGTTGATGTTGCCGGTCCAGATGAAATACGACCAGGAGACCACGACGGCGAGAGTGGATAGCACGGAGCCCGGCAGCCATTCTCTCCGTCCTAACGGCTCATAGAACCGTCCTAAGAATTCCTGCAACAGGAAGCGGCCGATGCGCGTGCCGGCATCGATCGTCGTCAGGATGAAGAGAGCTTCGAACATGATCGCGAAGTGATACCAGTAGTCCATCAGCCCGCGCATGCCGGGCAGGCCGCTGAACATCTGCGCGATCCCGACGGCGAGGGACACCGCACCGCCCGGCCGCCCGGCCACGTTCTCGCCAACCGCCAGCTCGAGACTCGGCAGATTCACCGGCGGAATGCCGAGGTGCGCGAAGACCGCAGGCGGGGTGTTGATCGCGAAATAGTCGCCAGGAAACATCGCCGATGCGGCGAGGAGCGCGACGATGCCGACCAGTCCTTCCATCAGCATCGCGCCGTAACCGATCGGCCTGATGTCCGATTCGCGGTCGATCATCTTCGGGGTGGTGCCAGACGAGACCAGCGAATGAAATCCGGAAATCGCGCCGCACGCGATGGTGATGAAGGCAAACGGAAACAGCGGTCCAGGAATGATCGGCCCGCCGCCGCCGACGAACTGACTGAACGCCGGCATCTCGAGCGGTGGATTGACGATCATGACGGCGAGAACGAGAAAGGCAATCGTCCCAATCTTCATGTAGGCGCTCAGATAATCGCGCGGGACGAGCAGCAGCCACACCGGCAGCACTGCGGCGATGAAACCGTAGGCGGCCATCGCGATGATGATCCCCTGCCGTGAGAGCAGGAACCAGTGGCCAACAGAGGACGCAGCGACCGGTTTTCCGAGCACAACGGCAAGCACCATGCCAATGACGCCGATCACCGTCGCCTCAGCGATCCGTCCTGGACGGAGCCGGTGCATGTAGATACCCATCGCGAGGGCGAGCGGAATTGACACGCCGATGGTGAACGTGCCCCACGCGCTCTCCTGAAGCGCATTCGCCACAGCGAATCCCAATCCGGCCAGCGCGATGACGATGATGAAGAGGATCGCGATCGCGGCAGTGATGCCCGCCGTTGGGCCGATCTCTGAGCGTGCGATGTCGGCGAGCGAGCGCCCCTTTCGCCGGACCGATGCCCACAGAATCACATAGTCGTGAACCGCTCCCGCGAGGCATACGCCAGCAACCAGCCAGATCAGCCCAGGTGCGTAGCCGAACTGCGCGGCGAGCACCGGCCCGATGAGCGGCCCTGCCCCGGCAATTGCGGCGAAATGGTGACCGAACAGGACGAGACGATGAGTGGGGTGGTAGTTCCGTCCGTCGTTCAGCTCATGCGCCGGCGTGATCCGGGTATCGTCGAGCACCATCAGGCGTGCCGCGATGAACGCGCTGTAGTAGCGATACGCGATCGCGAGAATCCCGAGGATCGGAATGATGAGGTATAGCGCGCGCATGCGCTTCGGAGTGTAGCAGAACTGCAACGGCGCGCCGGGCCCGGTACATCCGTTGCAACCGACAGGTATTTGGTCAGCGTCCTGTTGTCATCACCCTGGGGTTAGAGAAAGTACCATGCGACTGCCAACCCGACTTACGACATTCCTTCTAGCTCTTACGATCAGCGTATTCGCGATTCCCGCCGGGGTCTCGGCGCAAGGCGCCTACTTCGGGCGCAACAAGGTTCAGTACCAGGAGTTCAACTTCAAGGTCCTGAAAACGGATCACTTCGATATCTACTACTACGCGGAAGAGGAAGACGCGGCGAAGATGGCGTCCCGGCTGGCGGAGCGATGGTACTCGCGCCTGGCCGAGCTGTTCGATCATCAACTGCGCAACCGGCAGCCGCTCGTCCTGTATGCGAGCGGGCCGCACTTCCGGCAGACCAACGTCATCGAAGGTGAGCTCGGCGAAGGCACCGGCGGTGTCACCGAAGCCGCCAAACGCCGTATCGTCATTCCATTTGCCGGTCCGATCGAGTCAACCGACCACGTGCTCGGTCACGAGCTCGTTCATGCCTTCCAGTACGACATCACGAACACGAACGCGAACTCCGGCCCGAACAGCGCGCTCTCATTGCCGCTGTGGTTCATCGAAGGGATGGCCGAGTATCTGTCGATCGGTCCCGTCGACCCGCACACCGCGATGTGGATGCGGGAGGCCACCCGGCGTGAGAAGCTGCCGGATGTCGATCATCTCGACGATCCGAAGTACTTTCCCTACCGCTACGGTCAGGCCTTCTGGGCGTTCATCGGCGGCAAGTACGGGGACCGCACCATAGGAAATCTGTTGCGGTTTGCCGTGGTGCGCGACGGCTACGACGCGGCGTTCAAGCGGGTCCTCGGTGTCGACTCGAAGGAGCTATCGAAGGAGTGGCATGACGCGGAAGTGACCGCCTACCGGCCGGTGGCTGAAGTGACGCAGATGCCGGCGTCGTTCGCGCGGCCGCTGATCACGAAACAGCATAGCGGCGGAGAGATGAACGTGAGTCCGGAGATCAGCCCGGACGGCTCGCGGCTGATGTTCTTCTCCGAGCGCGATCTCTTTTCCATCGATCTCTACCTGGCCGACGCGCGCACCGGCAAGATCATTCGCAAGATCACGGATACAGCGACGAACGCTCATTTCGAGAGCCTGCAGTTCCTGACCTCGGCCGGCGCGTGGGACGCGCAGAGCAAGCGGTTCGCATTCCCCGGCATCAGTGCGGGCAGCCCGATCCTCGAGATCATCGATGCCGACAGCGGCAAGAAGCTGGACGAGATCCAGTTGAAAGACCTGGACGAGGTGTTGAATCCGGCATGGTCGCCAGACGGCAACCAGATTGCGTTCTCGGGCCTCGTCGGTGGCTACAACGATCTGTTCATCTATGACCTTTCGACGAAAGCCGTGAAGCGTTTGACCAACGACGCGTACGCCGAGCTCGACCCGTCGTGGTCGCCGGACGGGCGGCAGCTTGCGTTCAGCACCGATCGCTTTTCGACGAAGCTGCCACAGCTCGCGGCCGGTCACTTGAAGCTGGCGATCATGGACGTGGCGTCCGGACAGGTCCGTGACGCCGGCGGATTTGATGGCGCGAAGAACATCGATCCGCAGTGGTCACGGGACGGCCGGTCGCTGTACTTCCTGTCGGATCGCCAGGGAATCACCAACGTCTACCGACTTCCTGTGGACGGCGGTGAGACGATGCAGCTGACGAACATCCTGACCGGTGTCAGCGGCATCACGTCGCTCAGTCCGGCGCTGTCGGCGGGCAACGGCCGCATCGTGTTCAGCGCCTATGAAAACGATGGCTACAACATCTATGCGCTGGACGGCGACAAGGTGATGGCGGAGACAGCACCGATTCAGCTGCCGATCGACGCCGGCGTTCTGCCGCCGCGGAAGACCGGCGAGGGCCCGGTGTTCGCTGCCGTGACGGACGAGGCCACCGGGCTGCCACCGACGGCGCCAGCGGAGGCACAGCCATACAAGCCGAAGTTCTCGCTCGATTACGCCGGGCAGCCGACGATCGGCATCGGGACCGATCCGTTCGGCACATATGCGACGGGCGGCGTATCGTTCCTGTTCAGCGATACGCTCGGCAATCACGTGCTCGCCACATCGGCTCAGGTCACAAACCGCCTCGACGAGTTCGGCGGGAGCGTGTTTTACCTCAATCGCACACACCGCTGGAACTGGGGGATTGGCATCGATCAGACGCCGTATATTGCCAGCGCTTTTACCACCGGCGTCGACGTGTCAGGCAACCAGCCGGTGCTGGTCGAGAGTGAGCTCCGGAT
>JBKPNQ010000054.1:0-15396 GCA_046732715.1 Acidobacteriota bacterium
ACCTTGGCGCCCGCTTCCGCCAGTTCCTGAGTCTCCTCGTAGGTCAGCGCACCGACACGCTGCGCGGCGGGGACGATGCGTGGATCGGCTGTGTAGACGCCGTCGACGTCCGAACAAATCTCACACCACTCGGCGCCAAGCGCCGCCGCCATGGCGACCGCCGTAGTGTCGCTGCCGCCACGGCCGAGAGTCGTGACCTCACGGCGATACGACACGCCCTGATATCCGGCGATCACGACCACGCGCCCGCGCGCGAGCTCATCCTGAACCCGAAAAGGCCTGACTTCGATGATGCGCGCGTCGACGTGGCGATCGTTGGTGATGATCCCGGACTGGCTGCCGGTGAAGCTGATGGCATCGCCACCGAGTTCCTTGATCGCGAGCGACAGAAGCGCCATCGAAATGCGCTCGCCTGCCGACAACAGCATGTCGAGCTCGCGGCGATCGGGGTTCGTGGCGACCTTGCGCGCAAGCGCCAGGAGCTCATCCGTTGTGTCGCCCATCGCCGACACCACAACCGCGACATCGAACCCAGCGGCTTTCGTCCGCATGATGCGTTCGGCCACCTGTCGGATTCGGGTGACGTCAGCGACGCTGCTGCCGCCGTACTTCTGCACGACGATCGACATAGGTGAAATCATACCAATTGGTGAATTGGCGAATTGGCGCCGTGATTTGGTGCAACAGTGTCGCCCTTAAAAGGGGAGAGTTCATCTATCCGGTCGGCAGTGAAGTCCACCTTGGCGCGAACGGACCGGCGGTCACGGTGCTTTACACGATCGTCCCGTGGCTGACCACGTTCGGCTGCGTACCGATGTTCTATTACCTCCTGCACATCCCGCTCATCCACGCCCTGTCGCTCGTCGTCTGGTTCCTGCGCGACGGTGCCGCGCATGGGGAGCGGTTTGCAACGGCTCCGTACGTCTCAATCCCGCCAGGTCAACGCTGGGGTCTCCCGCTCGTCTACCTGGTATGGTTCCTGGCCGTCGCGATTCTGTATCCGCTGTGCCGGTGGTATTCCGGAGTCAAGGCCCGGTATCCGAAGAGTTGGCTGGGGTTCATCTAACAAAGTTAAAAGTTAGAAGTTAGAAAGTTGGAAGTTAGAAAGTTGGAAGTCGTGTTGCTTTTGACTTTTAACTTTCAACTTTTAACTTTTGACCTTTTAACTTGTGCGCTGTCCTCGTGACGAACATCGTGACGAGCCCAGTCAGTATCAGATTTGTTCTTCGCATACGAAACTGACAGCGGTTTCAGCCGAGCATGCGTAAAGTCACAGGGTTTTTTGCTGCCGGTCGGCGAGCAAATTGCTGCACGCTGCCTCGTGACCGAGAAGGTTCTTCTCGTTGCGTTTCAGGTTTCCATCGTCGCGGCTTTGGCCTACGCCGCTTTCACTCGACCGTTTCGGCGCTACAGCTATGGCACGACCGGCGCGCTGCTGCTCGCCGCGGCCGGCGTAATCGCCTTGATTGATGGCTTCAGCCTGGCGGTCATCGAAGAATCGCGAGCCCGATATGGGCAGGTCGTGAGCGGCGTGGTCGAAGAACGACTGAGCACGACCGGCGAGCTGGGCACGCGGACGATTGGCGGCCGCAGGAGATTCGGAAGAGGGCCCACGGTCCGCACGACGGGCTTCGATGCCTACCAGACGATGACACGAGCCGTGTTGACGGGTTCGCTCGACGCGTGGGTGATCGATTATCGCTATCCATGCAGCATCGGTAATGGCATGTGTCGGGAGCGCGACTTCGTGCCGCATGCTCTCTGGCTTCGTCTGGAGGCTGGACACGCCGTCAACGTCCGGCAATCAAAAGAAGAAACGAGGACCGCGCGCCTCGACGAGAACCCGCAGCGCGGACTCGCCATGGTCAAGACCGCGCTCGCGTGTGTGCTGTTGGCACTCGCCGCTGCGTTCAGCGGGCGTCTGACGATCTTGGGCCGACGCAAGTACGTTCAGGCCGACGCGATCGTGACGTCGGTTGAGCCGGTCAAGTATGGCGACGAGGTTCGCTGGAAGGTTCGGTTCGCGTACTTCGACGTCAAGGGAAACGCCCAGGACAGCGTCGACGAAGTCAACGATCCGAATTGGAAATCGGGCGACGGGTGCTATGCGGTCTACAGCCCGCAAACGCCAGACGTCGCTACGCTTCACGGGCGCGCGATATAGACTCTGACGTGTGACTGCGTCTCCGCCCGAATGGATCGAGCCGATGGCCGCGACGCTGACCCAGGATCGATTCACTGGCCCCGACTGGATCTTCGAGCGCAAGTTCGACGGAATCCGCCTGATCGCCTTCAAGCGAGGCTCGGAGGTGCAGCTGTTCTCGCGCAATCGCCTGCCCCAGAACATTCCCGCTGTGGCCAACGCAATCGCAAAGATACCGAGCGAAAACCTGATCCTCGACGGTGAGATCACGTGGGACCGCTCCGGCGCCTATCACGTGTTCGACATCGTGTGGCTTGGCGATCGCGACGTCAGATCGCTGCCGCTGGAAGAACGCCGCGCGTTGCTCGGGCAGTTGCCACTGCAACCGCCGCTACAACGAGTCGCCGCGCTCGACGACCCAAATCCCTGGGAACGCGCGTCACGCGAGGGGTGGGAAGGCGTGATCGCCAAGCGACGGGGCTCGGTTTACGAACATCGACGTTCGCCGCACTGGCTGAAGATGAAGTGCGAAGCCTCGCAGGAGTTTGTCGTCGGCGGCTTCACCGATCCCCAAGGGACGCGAGTCGGGCTCGGCGCGCTGCTTGTCGGGTATTACGACCAGGAGGACTTTGTCTTTGCCGGGAAGATCGGTACCGGATTCGACACCAAGCTGTTGCTCGACCTGCGGGCGCGGCTCGATGCGCTCGAGCTGCCATCGTCTCCATTTACCAAGGCGAAAGGACTGCCGCGCCTGCGCGCGCACTGGGTTCGCCCCGAGATCATCGTACAGGTGGCCTTTATCGAATGGACCGTCCACGGAAAGCTGCGTCATCCCCGGCTGCTCGGCGTCAGGTACGACAAGAACCCCAGGGACGTGATCAGAGAGAGCTGGTAATCACGCATCCGGACAAGGTGCTGTTTCCGGATGACGGGATCACGAAAGGGGACCTGGCTTCGTACTACGAAATGATTGCGCCGATCATGGTGCCGCACATGCGTAACCGGCCGGTTACGATGGAGCGCTACCATCGCGGAATCGGTGTGCCCGGATTTTTCCAGAAGGACGTCTCCAAAGGATTTCCAAGCTGGTTGGAACGGGTCGAAGTGCCCAAGAAGGACGGCACCGTGCACCACGCGCTCGTGACCGATGCGCGCTCGCTTCTCTGGCTGGCCAATCAGAATTGCATCACGCCGCACGTGTGGACGTCGCGAACACCAGACTTGTACTACCCAGACATTTGCGTCTTCGATCTCGATCCGTCGGCAGACCGCCCCGAGCAGCTGCGGGCAGCCGCGCTCCAACTTCGCGACTTCCTGACGGAGCTTGGCCTTCCCAGCTGGTTGAAGACCTCCGGCTCCAAGGGCTTCCACATCGTCGTTCCAGTCGACGGGAAGTCCACGATGGGCGAGGTCGCGCGATTCGCCCATGCCGTCGGTGAGGCGCTGGTCAAACGGGATGCCGACAATCTCACCCAGGAGTTCCACAAGGTCGATCGTGGCACGCGCATTCTCGTCGATACCGGCCGGAACGGCTACAGCGCCACGTTTGCCGCGGCCTACGCGGTCAGGGCCAAGCCCGGGGCGCCAGTGTCCGCGCCGTGCACGTGGGAAGAGCTCGAACGCGGAGAAGTCGGTCCCCGGACATTCACGCTACGGAACATGGCCGAGCGGATCGCCACCGTTGGCGATCTCTGGGGTGATATGCACAAGCGCAAGCGCTCGCTGAAGCAGCCGATGGCGAAGCTGCGACGTGCTATAGTCGCGGCGCCAGAATGATCGGGTTTCTCTTTCCCTACGGCGTCATCCTGCAGGTGCTCGCCGTCATCCACTTCATCAGGCGCCGGCCGGACACATATTGGTTCTGGATCATCCTGATGTTCGGCGGATTTGGCGCGCTCGCGTACATCCTCATCGAGGTCATCCCGGACTTCGGCCTGCTGCGCGCTTCGTTTCAGGTATTTCCTCGACGTAAGCGCATCAAGCAGCTCGAAGGGATGGTCGTGGACAATCCGTCGATAGGGAATTACGAAGAGCTCGGTGATCTATACCTGGACGACGGGCAGTTCGTGAAGGCGCGCGAGTGTTTTGACAAGGTCCTGGCGCGCGAGGAGTCGATCGACCCGCTCTATCGCCGCGCCCTTGCGCTCATCGCGCTGAACGATCTCAACGCCGCGGTGGCCGATCTCGAAAAGGTCACGGCGCGCGACCCGAAGTACGACTACCAACGCGCGACCGGGCTTCTGGCGCACACGCTCGGCAGGATCGGCGAGCGCGAGCGCGCCGGCGCGCTCTTCGCCGAGGTCACCGAGACGTCAACGCTTTCGGAAACCCAATACAACTACGCCGCGTTCCTGGCGGAAACCGGACGCCCGGCGGAAGCGCGAGAATGGACGGAGCGCATCCTGCGCAAGAAGGCGACGATGCCCGATTACATCCGCCGCCGCGAGCGTTCGTGGTTTCGGAAAGCGAAGGCCCTGCTCAAGAGCCTGCCGCGCGCATAGTCGCGAGTCTCTCGCCACTTTTCACTCGGTCAATCTCTCGCCGAGCAGGCGAGACCCTCCGCGGTCTGGCGCGAGCGGCGTGCCAGCAGGTTTCTGGCACCACTTCTCATCACTTTCCGGAACTTCGACTGGGCAACTACTTCGAAGTGCCCTCCGGGAAGCGTCTCGTCTTTCGAGCCTGGGCATCGCGGCCGGAGCCCTCGGCGCGGCGCTGGGCGGACGATCGCTGGAGTCGGTGCTTTTTGGTTTCGTTCCGGGTGATCCGATTGTGCTCGTTGCCGCTGGTGTGGTGATGCTACTCGTCGTGCTGACGGCGACGTGGCTGCCGGCCAGGCGCGCGGCGCGGGTCGAGCCGAGTGTGCTCCTGCGTATCGAGTGAACCGAGGGACGGAGGCAACGGAGTTCACAACGAAGAAACGAAGATAACGAAGACGAACGAAGCAGAGTTGATCATCTTTTCTCCGTTCGTCCTCGTCACTTCGTTCCTTCGTTGTGAATCTTCTCCGTTCTCTTCGTCCCCTCCACCGCATCGTGGTACGCTCAAAAGCCGTGGCGCGCCCGCTGCTCCGCTTACTCGTCCTCTGCTGCGTTGTCGCAGCGGCCCCTTCGCTCCATGCTCAGGAGTGGCCTCAGTTCCGAGGACCGGACGGTCAGGGACACTCGCCTGAACGTGGTCTCCCGACCGAGTGGAGCGAATCAAAGAATGTAGCGTGGAAAGTGGCCGTGCCTGGGCGCGGCTGGTCGTCTCCAGTCGTCGCCGACGGGAAAGTGTGGTTGACGACGGCGACGCAGGCCGGCCGGGACAGCTCGCTGCGACTGCTGTCGTTCGATGCGGCGACCGGCCGTCAGTCGGTTGATGTCGAAGTCTTTCGCCTCAAGAACTCCACGTTGCTGAATCCAAAGAACAGCCACGCATCGCCGACTCCGATCGTGGAGGGGGACCGGGTCTACGTGCACTTCGGCGCCCAGGGGACGGCAGCGCTGTCCACGACGGGGGAGATGATCTGGAAAGCGCGTCAGCTGTACGAGTCGCAGCACGGCAACGGCGGATCTCCGATCCTGTTCGGCGATCTGCTGATCTTCAGCTGCGACGGGTTTGACGAAGCGTTCGTCGTCGCCCTCGATAAGCGTACCGGCAAGACGCGCTGGCGTACGTCTCGCCCGCAGCCCTGGTCGCAGGCGTACTCGACGCCGCTCGCGATTCACGCGGCGGACCGTGATCAGATCGTCAGCGTCGGGGCCTTTCACACCGTGGCCTACGATCCGCAGAACGGTAAGGAGATTTGGCGAGTCGACTACCCGGAGGGTTTTTCGAACGTGCCGCGGCCTGTGTTCGGTGCCGGCCTGGTGTTCATCACGACGGGTTTCCAGCAACCGTCGCTGCTCGCGGTTCGGCCCGACGGCAAGGGAGACGTCACGAAGTCTCACGTTGCCTGGACGCTGTCACGCGCCGCTCCGTTGACGCCTTCACCGCTGCTGGTGGGCGATGAGCTTTACGTTGTCACCGACGCCGGGATTGCCTCGAGCGTTGATGCGCGGACCGGCGCCATTCACTGGCAGCATCGGCTCGGCGAAGGCGTCTCAGCGTCGCCAGTGCTCGCCGACGGTCGGATCTATTTCCTGGACGAGGAGGGGCGCACCACCGTTATCGCACCTGGCAAGACCTTTCAGCAGGTTGCGATGAACGTGCTCGAAGGGCCGACGCTGGCGTCAATGGCAGTCGCGTCGCAGTCGTTCTATATTCGAACCGCGACCCACCTCTATCGAATTTCGTCGCAGGATTCAAAGACTCAGTAAACAGTGGCGAACGCGCGCGCGAGTAATAGATCAAAGATAACTAAGCCACCAATCGCGGCGTCGTGCCTTGATGCCGGCGAACCACCGGCAGAGTGGGTAGAGCAGAATTAGCCCCGTCAGCCACACGAGATAGACCACCGGAAGACTGAAGCCGATTCCGTCCGTTGGCGGCGGCGGACCGCCAAATCCAAAGTTGCTGAACAGGTACGCGGTCGGCTTGCCGGCCATCCATGATGCCGCGATCGCCAGGGAGTGAGCGGCCAGCCACTGCAACACGTAAAAGAAGAACGGCACTCGACCAAACGTGATGAGCACGTTCGCGAAGCGTCCACGCGCCGGTCGCTCGGCGAATCCGAGGAAGAGGATGCCGGCGCCCAGCGTCATCAAGAGAAACAACAGCGAGGGCGGATACTTGGTGACGGCCAGGAACGAGAGGATCGTTTTGGTTGCGCCGAATTGCGACGTCCACCGCACGGGATCCCCATACACGTTGATCGATCGAAGGATGATGAAACCGAGCAGAAGGCAACTGCCGAGGATGAGGAGCTTGCGGCGCCGATTGGCGGGTTCCTGATAGATCCAACCAAACGCGTAGCCGGCTGAGATCACCGCCATCCACGGCACGAGCGGATACACGACGAACACCACGTGCCCGGGCGGTCCGAACGGGAACAGCGGCCCCTGCTGGTGGAGAAGCTGCCACAGCGCCGCGAGGTGTGTCGGACGGAAGCCGTCGAGCGTGTTGTGGAGCGCGATGACCGCCAGACTGAGCCCGACGATCCAGGGGCGTGGAAGGTGGATGACCGCTGCGAGCACGATCATGCTCCAACCGATCGCCCAAATCACCTGCAGAAAGAAGAGCACTTCGTCGTAGCGGAAGTTGAAGAAAACGACAGGCCGAAGGACGATGAGTTCGATGGCAATGAGCCAGAGGCCGCGCGTGATCAGGAATCTCGACAACTCTGCCTTCGACCTGCCGCGCATTTCCTGAAACGAGGCGGCGGTTCCTGCCAGGAAGACAAAGAGGGGCGCGCAAAAATGCGTGATCCACCGCGTGAAGAAGAGCATCGGAAACGTCCGTGCGACGTTCGCCGGATCGAACGCCAGCGCGTCCCGATGCACGAAGTCGCGCGTGTGATCGAGCATCATGATGGCCATGATCAGCCCGCGGAGCAGGTCGACCGAATCAATGCGGGCTTTCCTGGCCGCGGCCACGGGAGGACGCGACTCAGCCGCGGCGAGTGATGCAGTGCCAACCGTGTAGGGCACCGCCACCCCAACCTTTGAATGATCGAGGGCTCTGGTCATGTGGGCCGGAGAATTTTACGCCACCAGTGCAATTGTTTGGAAAACCGGCACAATGGGGGATGAGACGCTGTAACAAACGGCCGCCCGGCGGCGTCTAACCTTGAAAACCAGCCGGTCGGCAGGTGGTCGCACCGCAGTCGCGGGCGCCCGGGCCGCCTTCCTGACCTGGAGTTAACGATGAGCGATGCTGTTGATCCGACAGGGATTCCCACCGTCCACGAGTCCCCGGCCCCAACTCCCCAGCTGCCCTCCGCCACTCCTCTCGCCGCCCACCCTCCGGCGGACACCGGATCTGGCGGCAGCCAGTCCGCCTGGCAACACCTGGGCGACGAGCTGCTTGCCTGGTTGAAGACGGTCGCTTCAGCAGCGCTCTATGCCACGTTGATTATTACGTTTGTCTTTCAGGTGGCACGCGTCGAGGGACGCAGCATGGCTCCGACGCTCGAGGATCACGATCGACTGATCATCAACAAGTTCGCCTACCGGATCGACGAGCCTCACCTCGGCGACATCGTCATGCTGTACTACCCGAGTGACCCGAGCCAATCGTTCGTCAAGCGCCTGATCGCGGGCGAAGGCGATCAGGTTCGAATCGTGGACGGCAGGGTCTATCGCAACGGCGTGCTGCTCGATGATTCCTTCGTTCTACCCACCTACCGCAGCCACGACGACTGGGGGCCGGAGGTCGTGCCCGAGGGCTATTACTTCGTGATGGGCGACCACCGCAATGCCAGCTCCGACAGCCGTCACTGGCGCTACGTGCCGAAAAAGTACGTCGTCGGCAAGGTCCAGGTGCGCTGGTGGCCGCCGCGGCACGTTCGCATTTTTTAGTTACTCCGAGGGGCTTCGCCCCGCGGACTCCCCGACACGCTCTCTCGCGAGCCGCGTCGTCGGCTCGCTCCGTTCGCGTGGCTCTCCGTTCGCGTCTTCTCTTCGATCGGCGGGGTCTCCTGCACTCTGCCTGGCGCGCCCTTCACTATGCTGGCGCTTCGCCGCCAGCTCCGTTCCGGCCGCGTACTCGTCGCCGCTCCCCGTTACTTCCAGATCCGCTGCCACCAGGCAACCGGCTCCGGTTGCGGCGGTGCGATCTTCATCGATCGTCGGATGTCGGTGATGTCCCATCCGGTCAGCGCAGCCAGGCTCTGGGCTTCGCGCTCCTGCTTTCTCGGCAGCTCCGCGCGATAGCGGGCCGCCGCTTCGCACGACCCTTCTCCCGTCCATTTGTGACGCAGGACGTACCGGCCCTGGAAGTTCGAGCGATCCGACGTCTCCTGGAAGACGAGGTCCTCGGGGAAGTGCGCGGCGTCGTAACGGACGTGCAGGCGGGTGATGAACGTGTTCGGCGCACCGGAACGAATCGGGATCGGCGGGCGCATGGTGCGTCGCTGCGGATCGCCGGAGTCGTTGAGCCAAAACACGCCGAGGTTGCGGAGTTCATCCGCTGAGAGCGGATCGGCTGCGCACGGATCGCACCAGCCCATGTCCCACGCATACTCCGTGAAGATCGCGCTCATGTTTTCCTTCGTCGCCTGATGCGTGAACATCGCTTTGTAGAAGTCGGCGAAGCGGTCCTTGACGTAGAGCGGAAGCTCGTCGCCCGTCGGGAGCTTGACCGTCCGATAGTTCGTCGCTTCGACGCGCCCGTTCCGTGTCAGCGCATAGACGAAAAGTTCCTGCGCTCCGTCTGCGTTGACCATGCCGAGGCGAATGGGCAGCATGAATTTCGGGGATTCGTACGCCACCTGGATCGGCCGCAACACGCTGTAGCCAAGGCGCGCCTGTTCCTTGAGATTGACCTTCGCAACGAAGAACTTGAGGTTCTGGCGGATGTAACTGGTCAGCACCGAGCTCGCGCCAGCCGGAATCCGATAGCCGTTCTCGCGCAGCCATGTTTCGAGCCCGGAACTCTGCTGCGCCGACAGAATCAGGATGTCGTACTCGCCGACGGTGTATCGCGCTTCTATCGTCACACCAAGACTCTTGGAGCGGGCCGCCGAGTCGGCGGTACGGGGTGCCGGGCTTGCAGCTGCCATTGGGGCAAGCCGGTCGTACAAGACGACTGAACAAGGATCGTCGTCAAAGTACTCAACGAGCCGCGGCGCTGAGTACGCATCGAGGTGATCGAGCAGCGCCTTGTCGCCGATGTGGATCTGTTCTTTCTTCAGCACGACCGGCACTGGTATGACCACGGCGAACTCTTTCGGGTCGCCTCGAAAATCATTGGCCATCGTCAGGACCGTGCGATCGTCTTGCCGTACCAGCACGACCTGAGAGGCCTTGTTGAACAACTTCGCGTCAGCCTTGGCCACGTAGAAGCCGCAGAATGCGAGAAGGGCCTGGCTGTGCCAGGCGACGGCGATCGTCAAGACGGCGAGCAACGAGAGGAATCGTTTCATATACCACCTGTAAGACCTGAACATCACACTTACGTTCTGCCCACTCGTAGCGACGCGCGGGCAGCATCCAATCAAGCAACGGGACCGTTAGCGAGCAGATCGCCAGTGACCACAGCGGTCCATTCGTGCGGAACAGCCGGAACTGGATGTACCAGGCGCCGCACGCGACCAGAAGCGCAAAGATGATCCGGCCGCCACGCGAGTTCGGCGTCGTCCGCGGATCCGAGATCATGAAAAAGGTGAAGAGCAGGAGCGCACCGTTCTGGAGCCGGTGAGCCGGAATAGTCAACGGTTCTCCCAGCCAGACCGACCGGCCGAAGATCAGCGCCATGTAGAAGGCGATGAACGCATAGGTCACGTCGCTTCGCTTTGCGCGGTTGACGACCAGGCCACCGAGACACGCCATAAGGAACGCGAAAAACGCGACGTTGCCCCACTGTCCTGGCGAGACCCACACCTGGCCGGTCAGCGCCATCAACGAGACGATCGCGATGTTGGTGGGATTGAAAAGGTGCTTGTGGTTGAACTGAATGACGAATTTGCTGGCGACGGCGATGATTCCGCCGGCCAGCGCCAGGACGACCGAATTCGTGCGCAGCAGCAGGCACAGCGAGAGGCCCGAAATCAACGCGCTCCTGGCATCGAAGCGCGGCAACGTCCATAGCCGCGTGCAGGCGAACTGGGTCGCCAGCGCGGTGGCAAGAATCACCGCTGCCCGGGAGGGGGGGATTTCGAAATCGAGCGCGAGTACCCCATAGACCAGGAGCGACGCCAGCACGGCGATCTGGTAGTGCCTCGGATCCGAGGTCAGAGATGAGCGTAACTGCGAGAAGGTCGACATTTCCCAGCTCCGTTACGTAGAACGGCGGAGCCGAGGATTCTTGCAGGGTGACTGGCGTAGGAGGGGAGGGCCGGGGGTAACAGAGCAATTCACCACGGAGTCAGCGGAGCAAACAGAGCCAACATCAATGGTCCTCTGCTAACTCCGTTGACTCTGTGGTGAAACCCTCTGGTGGCTCTGAGGGACTCTGATTCTCCTCAGCCGCCGAAATAGCCGCTTCGAGCCTTGACGCTGGCCGACGAGCGCTTGACGCGGACTTCCAATCGACGCCACTCCGGTGTGTTCGCGGCCTCGATCGCCAGCACGTACTGCTGACGGAGTTCGCTGAGCACGTTGATGGTGGCAAGAGCCGTTTCGGTCGGGCTCGTCGCGGTGACGAGCCTGCCGCCCGTCCATTCGGCCAGATCCCGCAAATCCGCCCCTTCCGTCGTGGTCGGACGCTCAGCCGGCTCCGTCAGCGACGCGCGATCCGCCGTCGATGCCACGGTTGCGACGATGTAGACCGGCACGTCGATGGAGCTTGCCACGCCGGACACTTCAGCCGCCGACATGCTGCTGCTCGTGTCGATGCCGTCGGTCAGGATGATGATCGCCTTGTGCGCAGCCGATCGTTCCGCCAGCCGCCGCGCCGTCGCCTCGGTCGCGTCGTACAGCGAGGTCGCGCCGAACGCCTTGAACTCGTCGAGCGCACCCTTCAAGCCGCTGATCTTCGACGTGAACGACTGACGCTCGTGCAGCTTGTTGTCAAACGTGAACAGCCCGAGTTCATCTTCGCCGTCGCGCAGCTGCGCGAGGATGGAATCGTAAGCCTGTCGAGCCAGCGAGATCTTCGATCCGACGCGCATGCTGCCGCTCATGTCGACCAGGATGGCGACGCTGACCGGGGACCAGCGGTCCGACCGCAGCGACAGAATCGACCGCGGCTGTCCGTTGTCGCGGACTTCGAAGTCCGATGCCGTCAGTCCCTCCATCGGCCGGCCGCGCTTGTCCCTGACGGAGGCCTGGATACTGACGAGGTCGACCGCGCTTTTGAACGTCGCGCGCGATTGTTCGGCGGGCGACTGGGCGTTCAGGCAGACGGCGCCCACACCGATGGCCAAGGTTGAAGCGATCAGGTACCGACCAAGTGATGACTGCATGTGCATGTCCCGTGTCCACCGACGTGCCGCAGCGCCAGGCGGAGCGACACTCCTCGCCGGTCCGAGAGCCGTGCAGTAAGTTGTGAGGAGGACTTGATGATACCACGGCTGTGGTTGGAATCCTATAGCGGCTGAGTTTGCGCCGTGATATCCAGTTACGCGCCGCCAGAAAAAGAACGCGTCAAAGTGTGAAATTTCGTCTCAGGCTCCCAGCCGCCAGCTCCCAGCTGCCAGCTTTTAAGGAAGGAATCGTCTTTCTTGATTGCTGGAAGCGGGAAGCTTTTACCGCCCCATCGCGACGACTGGTGAAATGCGCGCCGCGCGACGCGCTGGAACGTAGCTCGCCAGCAGCGCCGCCAACCCGAGGACGAGTGGCGCGATCACGAAGGTCACCGGATCGAGCCCTTTCACGTCGAACAACCACGCCTGCATGGCGCCCGCGGTCAGCGCCGCCGCAATGAGGCCGAGCACCACGCCCATGATCGCCAGCCTGGCGCCCTGCCACACGACCATCGCGACGACCTGATTTGGCGAGGCGCCGACCGCCATCCGTACACCGATCTCGGGCGTTCGCTGCGAGACGGTATACGCCATGATCCCGTAAACGCCGACCGCGGCGAGCGCCACTGCGATGCTGGCAAAGATCAGAAGCAACGTCATCTGGAACCGCGGCTGGGCCACCGTCCCCGCCATCGCTCCCTCCATCGTCCTGACGCTTACCAGCGGCTGGCCCGCATCGACCTCGAGGATCGCCGCGCGGACGGAGCGGACGGAGTCGATCGGATTACCAGCCGTCCGTACGACCATCGCGGTGTTCAGATACATGCCGGCGAGGATCGGATCCGGGAACTGCGCGTACGGCACGAACATCTCGGCATTCGAGCCGGCCTCGAACGACTGCTTCATGTCGCCGACGATTCCGACGATCTCCATGGTCGGAAAATCGGTCGACGGGATTGTGCCCAGCTGGATCCGCTGTCCCAGCGCATCGCGATCGGGAAAGTACTGGTGCGCCATTGACTCGTTGACGACGACGACCTTCGGTGCGCCCTGTCGATCGGATTCCGTCAGCATGCGCCCACGCATCAGCGGCACTCCGAGCGCCGACAGATAGCCGGGCGTCACGGCGCGGAATCCCGCCATCACGTAGTCGTCTGGTCCCTTCGGGGGGTACGCCGCCCGGTTGAAGTGAATCGTCGCTCCGGCGCCCGCCATCGGCAGCATCGTCGTGATCGCGGCGGCTTCGATGCCGGGAAGCGACCCGACGCTCGTCACGATCTTCTCGACCACCGCCGATCGGCTGACGTCGTCCTTATATCTTTGAGGGGAGAGCGGCAGGTTCACCACCAGGAGGTTGGCGGCATTGAAACCGGGCGGCACGTTCGTCAGAGCGGCAAAGCTGCGGACCAGGAGACCCGCGCCGACGAGCAGCACGAGCGCGACGCAAACCTCCAGCACGACGAGGCTGGAGCGAAGCTTGCGCTGACGGATACTGCCGGATCCGCCACGGCTCTCCTCGTTGAGCGACGCGCGGATCGGGACGTGGGTGGCATGCAGCGCAGGGATGAGGCCAAAGACGACCCCCGTCACGATAGCGAGGACGAACGCAAACAGCACGACGTGCCATTCAATCCCGACCTTCTGAATGCGGGGAAGCGTGGCTGCCGCGCTTCCCATCAGATACGACACGACCCACGTCGTGACCAGAAGTCCGGCCGCCCCACCGACGCACGACAGCACGATGCTCTCGACGATCAGCTGGCGGACGATCCGCAGCCGGCCCGCACCGAGCGCGATTCGAACCGCGATCTCTTTCTGGCGATCCACCGCGCGGGCGAGCAGAAGATTGGCGACGTTCGCGCACGCGATGAGGAGGACCAGCGCGACCGCACCAGTCAACAGCAGAATCGCCGGTCGAATATTCTTCACCAGCAGCTCTTGAGCCGGCGTCACCAGCGCGCGCAGGTTTTTGTTCGACTCGGGGTACTCGGCCTCGAGCTGCGCCGAGAGCCCGTCCATCTCAGCCTGCGCGGCGTCGAGCGTGACACCTTCGTTCAACCGCGCGACCGGAAAGATGCCGGGATGCCATCCGCGATCCTCGGGAAGCGTCGATGCCCAGGGGCCGAACGGCAGGTACACGTCGGCGGGTTGAAAGAGCTCGAAATGCGCGGGCATGACCCCGACGACCGTATACGGCGTGTTGTCCATCTGCACCGACTGGCCGACGGGATCCTGACCAGGGAACCGTCGCGACGCGTATGCCTCGCTGAGCATCACGACCGGTTCCGCACCGGCGCGATCGTCTGCGGCCCCAAATGCGCGGCCTCTATCGATCGACACTCCGAGAAGCGGAAGCAATGATGCGGTGATCATCTTGGCGGGAACGCGTTCGGGATCGCCGGCGCCAGACACCGTGACGTTCGTCGGACGGAACGCCGCCATCGCCGAAAACGATTTCGCCCGGGCGCGCCAGTCCTCGTAGTTGTAGATGGTCGTCGAGAGGGTGGGAATCAGCGGGGTCTGCTCGTTGAGGATGACCACCTGCTCGGGGTGAAGATACGGAAGTGGCGCCAGCAGGACGGCGTTCGACACGCTGAAGACGGCAACGTTGGCGCCGAGGCCAAGCGCGAGCGTGAGCACCGCGATGACCGTGAACGCCGGCCGACGCCACAGGTTTCTGACCGCGAGCCGCAAGTCCTGCATCGTTCCAGTTTACGTGGTCTTGTTTCCCCGCTCCAAACGCGTCGCGGACGCTGATATCTGGCGCGGAGGGCGCGGAGAATACCGTTTTCGCGCAGAGATCGCAGAGAGCGCGGAGGCTATCTTTTCTCTGCGATCGCCGCGTTCTCCGCGCGAGATCGGCATTCTTTGCGCATGCCGCGTGGGAGACTCTCTGATCTTGGCGCGAAAGTTATACGCGCTGCTTCGCCGGTTGCGCGACCCACGCCAGACCTTCACGCGCAATCGCAGCGGGCACTTCATGTCCGCCAGCAAACTCACGGAAGGTGACGTTGTAGCCGCGCTTTTGGAGAGCCGGGACGATCAGGCGGCTGGAGCGGTCGATTTGGAGGATTGAATCGTCAGTGCCATGCGACACGAAGAACTGCGGATGACCGTGTGGCACGCCCGGGACGATAAAGCCGGGGGAGAACGCCACGACTCGGGAGAAGAGATCGCCGTTGATGAGCCCGAGGGAGAGGGCGTAGGTTGCGCCGTCAGAGAATCCGCCAACGGCGATTCGTTCCGGATCAACCGCGACGGTGTCGAACAC
>JBKPNQ010000055.1:0-12698 GCA_046732715.1 Acidobacteriota bacterium
GCGAAACAAGAGAAACCGCCGATGGCGACAAACCACGAACAGCTGACCGACAAGGCCGCACTGGTGAAGGCGTTGAACGACTCGCTTGCTTATTGCGACCAGGTGTACTCGGCAACGACCGATGCCAACTTCAATCAACCCGTACAAATGCAGGCGGGTCTTGGCATAGGCGCGACCAACACGGTCCGCGGTGCCATCCTGATCTTCAACACCACACACAACAACGAGCACTACGGCAACATCGTCGTCTACATGCGTTTGAAGGGACACGTCCCGCCGTCGACGGCGAGCGCCCGACAACCCGGAAAGTGATGAAGACGACGCCTAGTGGCCTGTCCTCTTCGAGTATAGAAAGGCGCGACGCGGTGCAACACATCCATCGAAGGCTCTCCGCCATCCTCGTGCTGCTCGCCGTGCTGTGCGCGACGCTGATTGTCTTCGCGCAGCAGCCCGCGGCGCCGGGAAATCACGTCATCATCGTCACACTTGACGGCTTTCCTGCCTGGGCGCTCGAGGATCCGTACTTGCCGGTTCCGAATCTGCGACGGCTTGCGGCCAGCGGTGCGATCGCAGCCAGTATGCGGCCGGTCAATCCGACGGTCACATGGCCGAACCATACGTCGCTTGTGACCGGGGTGGCGCCGGCGAAACACGGTGTATTGTTCAACGGCACGCTGGTCCGTGACGCAAGCCTGCCGCCGCGCGTCGAGCCCTGGCGCAACCGGAACGACATGGTGCGCGTGCCGACGCTCTACGACGTCGTCCACGACCGCGGGATGACGACCGCGCAAGTCGACTGGGTGGCGATCCTGAACGCGCCGTCGATCGACTGGGAATTTCCGGAACGCCCCGAGCGGCCTGAAGCCAAGCCCGCGATTGCTCGCGAGATGGTGAGTGCCGGCGCCATTTCTCAGAAGGACGTCGACGGCTTCGCCAACCAGAACATCGTCTGGAGAGACGAAGTGTGGACCGATGCCGCCATCCACATTCTCCGGACTCACCGTCCCAACCTGCTGCTCTTCCATCTGCTCGCGCTCGATTCCATCCAGCACCGGTACGGTCCAAAGACGCCGGCGGCGATGGTGACCATGGCGCGTCTCGACTCGCAAATTGGCCGCCTGCTGAAAGCGGTTGAGGATGCCGGCATGACGGCGAGCACGACGTTGTTCGTCGTGTCGGATCACGGATTCAAGGTCGTGCAGAAGCAGGTGCTTCCGAACGTTGCGTTGAGGGATACAGGACTGATCACCGTGGAGGGAGGAAAGTTGACCTCGACGAAAGTGTACGTGGTGTCGGAAGGCGGCTCGGCGCTGGTGTACGTGACGGCGCCGGATCCCGCCGGAGATCTCTTGCGGCGCGCTCGCCAGGCGATCTCCGCTCTCGAAGGGATTGACCAGATTGTCGATCCGACACAGTACGGTCAATTAGGTCTGCCTCAGCCCTCGGCCGACCCACAAGCCGGAGCGCTTCTGCTTCTCGCGAAAAGTGGCTACGCGTTTGCTGCGGGCGCGACCGGCGAGAAGAGCGTGACGGATGCGACGGAGGGCAGCCTGGGAACGCATGGTTATGTGTCGTCCGACCCCGAGATCCAGGCGCTATTCATCGCCGCCGGGCGAGGCATCAAGCCGGGCGTGAAGCTCGAGGCTGTCGACAACGTGGACGTGGCCCCGACAGCGGCGGCGTTACTCGGGGTGACGTTGAAAAACGTCGACGGTCGGGTGCTGACAGAAATTCTTCAGAAATGACCGCCAGAACGCCAGCACGTTGAGGTAGTCGGTCAGAATCGAAATCGCGGATCGCCGCCCGAGCGAATCTATTTGAGCCTGAAGACAACGTTCACGGCGAATAGACCGTCAAAGTGAACATGTTTTTTGCCACCTTGATCAACGATCTTCGCTATGCCCTCCGCACGCTGAGACGCGATACGGGCTTTGCCATCTTCGCCATCACCATTGCAGGCCTTGGCATTGGCGCGAGTGCAACCGTGTTCAGCGTGCTCAACGCGCTGCTGCTGCGTCCGCTCCCGTTTGACGATCCCGAGCGGCTGGTCTGGGTGACGAACCACGACACCAGCGGTCTGTCCGGCCAGACGACGCAGGTGGGACACATGGTGGACCTGCGGGAACGCATACAGTCGTTGTCCGAACTGGCCGGATACTTCGCGTTCTACGGGGTTGGCGACACCGTCCTGACTGGTCGTGGCGAACCCGAGCGGCTGAACGGCGTGCCAGTCTCGGACAACTTCTTTCATATCCTCGGCGTCCGGCCGCAACTCGGACGCACGTTCACGCCGCAGGAGTGCCAGTGGAACGGGCCAAAAGCCGTGCTGCTCAGTCATGACGTGTGGACCCGTCGCTTCGCGGCGGATCCGGCCGTCGTCGGTACGTCGGTCACGCTCAACGACGAGCCGCACACGATCGTCGGCGTGCTCCCTGAGTCGTTCGATTTCGCGTCGGTCTTCGCGCCCGGCAGTCGGTTCGAACTGTATTTTCCGTTTCCGTTGAGTCCTGAAACCAACCGCTGGGGAAATACGATGGCGATGATCGGCCGGCTGAAGCCAGGCGTCTCAGCCGCGCAGGCGCAGTCGGAAATCAGGACCCTCGGCGCTCAAATATCTCGGGAGCACCCGGAACGGAACTCGTTCGAAGGGTATGTCGCGCCGCTCGCCGCGCACGTCAACGGGCGCATGCGGCTCGCCCTCTTGGTACTCGCGGGCGCGGTCGGGGTCGTCATGCTGATCGTGTGTGCGAACCTTTCGAATCTGCTGCTGGCACGCACGGCGGCACGGCAGAAAGAGATGGCGATTCGGACGGCACTCGGTGCGGGTCGACGCCGGCTGGTCGCGCAGATGCTCACCGAAGGCGTGGTGCTGTCCTTCAGTGGCGGCGTCCTCGGGCTGCTGCTCGCGATCCTCGGGACGCGCGCGCTGGCCCGGCTTGACGCCATGAGTGTTCCGCTCCTTCAGACCGTTCATGCCGACATGGCGACGCTCGGCTTCACGATCGGAATCGCGATTGTCACCGGCATCGTGTTCGGCCTTGCGCCGGCATTCCAGACTCCCGAGGCGATACTTCACGACGCGTTGAAGGACACTGGCCGCGGGTCGGCAGGCAGCCGGCGTCGGACGTGGGTGCGCAACGTCCTCGTGGTTGCAGAGATCTCGTTTGCCTGTGTGCTGCTCGTCGGTGCGGGCCTGCTGTTGCGGAGTTTCATCCGCGTGCTGGATGTGAACCTGGGATTTCGGCCATCGCAGGCGATGACCATCCGCGTCGATCCGGACAAGTCCTATTCGACCCGCGAGCAACGGACCGCGTATTTCAACGACGTGTTGCGCCGCGTCCGCGCGATTCCCGGCGTTGAGGCCGCGGCCATCACCGACGCGCTTCCGCTTGGGCGCAATCGCACCTGGAGCCCTCGCGCGAAAGGCGTGGTCTACGAGCGCGGCAAAAACCCGTCAGCCTTCCCGCGCATCGTGAGCGACGGCTATGCCGCGGCGATGGGCATTCCCGTGCTCGCCGGACGCGACATCTCGGACACCGACACCGCGTCCAGCGACCCGGTCATCGTGATCAACCAGACGATGGCGCGAGCGCTGTGGCCCGGCCAGGATCCGCTGGGGAAAATCGTGCTCAACGCCTGTAGCCCCGAACGTCGTGTTGTCGGGGTCATCGGCGACGTGCGCCATCTCGCGCTCGAGCAGACGTCCGGCAACGAAATGTACATGCCGATGCGGCAGTGCGGCGATCAGCCATCGTCGGATCTGGTGATCCGGTCCACCTTGCCCGACGGACAGATGGCGGCAGCCGTTCGCGCGGCGCTGAAACCGTTGGCGCCCAATCTCGCGGCCAACGAGCTGAGAACGCTGCAGCAACTCGTTGACAAGTCCGTCTCCTCGCGACGGTTTGTCGTCCTGATGCTCGGCGGGTTCGCACTGTTCGCGCTGGTCCTCGCGTCGCTCGGCATCTACGGGCTCATCTCGTATTCGGTGACGCAGCGGACGCAGGAGATTGGGATCCGCATGGCGCTCGGTGCCTCCGCGGCTCATGTTCAGGCGCGGATCGTGATTCAGACCCTGGGAATGGCCGCCCTCGGCATGACGGTCGGCGTCGTCGGTTCGTTGGCACTCACGCGCTCCCTGAGTGGGCTGCTCTTCGACATAACGCCAACCGATCCGGCGACGTTCGCGGCAATGCTTCTCATTCTTGGAGTCGTCGCCGGATTGGCGGGCTATGTCCCGGCACGGCGCGCGTCACGCATCGATCCGCTGGTTGCCCTGCGGACTGAGTGAGCCAGAGGGCGTTCTCTCTAATCGCACCTCAGTGCGTCCATCGGCTCGATGTGTGCGGCACGGCGCGCTGGAACCCACGCGGCCACCGTGGCCGTTGCGAAGAGGATGATAAATGCGATGACAAACGTCAACGGATCGCGGGCGCTGACACCAAACAGCTGACTACGGATCAGTTGAGCGGCGCCGAGTGCGACTGGAACTCCAAGCACGATTCCCAATGCGACGAGTCGAAACGCGCCACGGATTTCGTCGAACAGAATAGAGTGGCGGTCCGCGCCGAGCGCCATGCAGATGCCAATCTCTCGAGTCCGCCGCGTGACCGTGAACGTGAGCAGACCGTAGAGTCCAATTCCCGCGAGCACCACGGCAAGCACACCGAAGAAGCCGGCGAGACGAGAGAGGAGCGTTTCCCGAGTCAGCGCGCGCTGCAGCTCCGAGGAAACCGGCCGCATGGAGAACTCGAGCTTCGGCGCGAAACTCTGGATTTCCCGACTGATGACCGGGATCAGTGCGCTCGGAGATCCGGTGGCTCGCACGAGGAACATCGTTCCACGGGACGACGGCAGGTAGATCACCGGCTTGGCGGTCTGACGGAGATCGCCGTACAGGACATCGCCGGCGACACCGATGACTTCCATCTCGTACGTGACCTTCCCCAGGTCTCCCCAACCAATGCGCCGCCCGATCGGATCGGCACCGCGGAGATATCGCTGCGCGAAGGCAGTGTTCACGATGACAACAGGAGACGTCTTTCTCGGATCGTCGATGAGATCGCGTGCTCCGAAGTCACGGCCGCGAAGAAGTGGAATCCCCATCGTCCGAAAGTAGTTGATGCCAATGCCAAGAGTGTTGACCTGACGATCTTCACCAGCCTGATGATCGTAGCCTTCGACGGCGAAACAGCAGGTCGTCGACATCCCGGTTGCATATCCCGAGTGCGCCATTGCGACGGCCTGCACACCGGCGATGGCCGTCAGACGTTCAGTCATGCTTTGCGACAACCCGGCGATATCCTCAGGCTTATAGCCGCTTTGCTCGGGACGAATCCTGCCCTGCAGCAGCGTCGTGGGCGAGAACCCGAGGTCTCGTGCCTGCAGATTGTGGAGTGTTTGCAGGAACAGGGCCGCGCCAGCGAGCAGAACCAGGGAAACGGCGACCTGCCCGGCAACCAGCCACCGCGCGCTCGACGCGCGTCGAAACGACGAACCACTCGCTTTCAGCGACGCGTTGACGTCGACCCGTGAACCGGTCAGCGCCGGCATCAACCCAAAGATCAGCACGGCAACGAGTGAGACGCCAACCGTGAACGCCAGAATGCGCACGTTCGGTGTGACGTCAATCGGTATCGGCGCCGCACCATCTGAGGCGAGCACGAGGAGGAAAGCACTTCCCCACCAGGCAACGATGAGCCCGAGCAGCGCGCCAATCGCTGCCAGCAGCAAGCTCTCGGTCAAAAACTGACGAATCAGGCGGCGGCGCGCCGCGCCAATAGCCAGCCGGACGGCCACTTCCCGTTGACGCGCCATTGCTCTCGCCAGCAGCAGGTTCGAGACATTCGCACAGGCGATCAGCAGAACCAGCGAGACGATGGCCATCAAAATACGGAGCGGCGTTGCGAACCGCTCGCGCAAGCCGGGGAGACCTCGCGAGCCGTCTGTCAATTCGATCCTGTCGACGAATCGCGTGCGTTTGAGCGACGTCAACTCCTGATTCGACTGCGTCAGGAACACCTGGAGTCGTGCGCTTCCCTGTCTGGCGTCGACACCCCGCTGCAGTCGGCCAACAACCTGGAGCCATCCCGTTCTCGGATCATCGAGGAGAGACACGCGATCGAATCTTGGTTGCTGGGCCAGGGGCACCCAGAAGTCCGGCAGGCGTCCGACTGATTCGCCGAAGAATCCCGGCGGAGCAACGCCAATGATCGTGATTGCTTGCTCCTTTATCTTCACCGTCCTCCCGATGGCGGAAGGATCACGATTGAATCGCCGCTGCCAGAAACCATCGCTCAGCACCGCGACACCGGGTGACGTACTCATATCGTCCGACGCCGCGAGCGTTCGCCCGGCCGCTGCCGTCGTGCCCAAGACATGAAAGTAGTCACCGGAAACGAGCTGCACGACGACTTCTTCATCACCACTACCCGTTTCAGGTCCGATCATCGGCAGCCGGCTTATCCCGTCCTGGGCGGCCAAGACACCGGCGAAGACCTCCTGGTTCGAGCGGAGCGCCTGGAACAGCGGGTGGGACATGTTCCGGCGGTCACCGCGCGGCGTGATCGTGTCGACGACGACGAGAGACTTCGGATCCTTGACCGGCAGAGTCTTGAGGAGAACAGCGTCAACCAGCGTAAAGATCGCAGTATTCGCGCCGATGCCCAGCGCAAGCGTCAAGATGGCCATCGCCGAAACACTCGGGCTGCGTCGCAGCACGCGTGCGGCGTACTGCAGGTCCTTCCAGCCATCTTCGATCCAAGCCGATGGGCGCATCTTCGGTGAACCTCCGCGGCGCGCGGACGCATTTCACATGCCATGAGTTTACCGGCCCACCGGTTACGCGTACCAGGATTTCCATACGCACAAGCAGCTCGACGTGTCCGCAATTGGCACGAACTCGTTCGCTGCCGGACAGTTGGCGTGAGAGCGGCACTCTTCCTCTTGACCTTCGAGGGGTGTCCATGTATGCTCCCTCTCGAAGGGCGAGAGGAGAGATGCGTGCCGAAGACTGACCTGCTTCAAGGAACGCTGGACCTGCTGCTGCTGAAGGTGCTGGCCCTCGGCCCGAACCATGGCTGGGGCATTTCCAATCGAATCCGGCAGATGTCGGACGAAGGCCTCAACGCGAGCCAGGGCTCGCTCTATCCGGCGCTTCATCGACTCGAAGTGCGTGGCGATGTTCGATCCGAAATGACGGCCTCCGAAAACAACCGTCGCGCACGGGTCTACACGATTACCGCAGCCGGTCGTCGCCGGCTCCAAAGCGAGCAGAAAAGCTGGGAGCTATTCGCGTTGTCGATGCGTCGGGTCCTCGAAACTGAATGAGCTAGTGGCCTGGAGGAAACGCGCCATGCTGGAGCGATTGCTTGCGCACGCGCGCGCGTTGACCGCGCGCCAACGAATTGACGCAGAGGTCGATGAGGAGCTGGCGTTTCATCTCGAGCATGAAATCGAGGCCAACGTCGCGCGTGGCATGTCGCCTGCTGAAGCGCGGCGCGTCGCGCTCGCAACCCTTGGCGGGCTGCCGCAGACCGCTGAGCGCATTCGAGAGGTGCGAAGAACGCCGCTCGATGCGCTGTGGCGCGACGTCAAGTACGCCGTGCGTGCACTTCGCGCGACGCCCGCGTTCACTCTCGTCGCGATCACCGTTCTGACGCTCAGCATCGGCGCGTCGGCCACGATTTTCTCCGTCGTCGACGCGGTGGTCATCCGCACGCTGCCCTTCGAGGAACCGGATCGGCTCGTCGCAATTGCCGAGCGGCCGATCACGGATGCGTTCGCGCAGGATGCCGATTTCGTCACACCACAGGAGTTCCTGGACTGGCATGCTCAACAAACCGTGTTCAAGGGTCTCGCAGCCATTGGATACGCAAGCATCAGCCTGAAGCCCGAGAACGGCCGCGAGGCCGAGACGCTGGAGACTCAGGCAGTGACCGCAGATTTCTTCGCCGTGCTCGGCAGCACGCCCATCCTCGGCCGAACGTTCACGGCGGAGAACGAGGTCGATGGACGAGCACGTGTGGCGGTGATCAGCTACGGCCTCTGGCAGCGCCGGTTTGGCGGTGCGCCAGACGTGATCGGACGGCACCTCCCTGGCCAGCGCGCCGACTTCGAGATCCTCGGCGTCATGCCGCCGTCGTTCGGTTATCCGATCGGCGCCATCCACCCGACAGAGGTCTGGATTCCGAATGTCTTCAGGCCGGAGGACCGCGTCAGGGCGAACGAATATTCATATCGGCTCCAGGTGATTGGCCGGCTTCGCGACGACATGTCGATTGCGAACGCGCGGGCGCAGATCGGTCAAATCACCGCGGCGCTCGCTGCCCAGACCCCGCGATGGTTCGAAGGTCGTGTCGCGACACTCGAGCCGTTGCAGCAATCGCTGACGCGCGGCGTGCGTCGATGGATGCTGATGTTGCTCGCCGCGGTTGGCTTCGTGATGTTGATCGCGTGCGTGAATCTGGCAAATCTGGTGCTCGTGCGCGCGAGCGCACGTCAGCGCGAGTTTGTCATCCGGGCGGCGCTCGGCGCGTCACGCTGGGATCTCACGCGCGGCGTGCTGGTCGAGAGTCTGCTATTGACCGTAGCTGGCGCCCTGCTCGGTGCCTTCGCCGCCTGGGCGACGGTCGAAGGGATCCGCTCGATCTTGCCCGCCGATCTGCCGCGAGTCGCATCGATCGCCGTCGATCTGCGCGTGCTCACCGTCAGCATGGCGGTGGCGCTCGCGAGCGGGATGGTTTTTGGTTCAGCGCCAGCCTTCCAGTTCTCGCGCCTGGCAAATGAGGGTGCGGTCACTCACGTCATGCGCGCGAACGCACCGAACGCCGCACATCACTGGGTGCGCTCCGCGCTGGTCACGATCGAGGTCGCGGTCGCCGTCGTTCTCCTTATAGGGTCGGGACTCTTTCTCGCGAGTTTCGCTCGCGTCGCTGGCATCGATCTCGGCATCGAGCCGCGTGACGTGCTCACGGTACGGGTACGGCCGCTGGTGGGGGCGGAGAACTGGGAACGCGCGCAGCGGCAGAATCGCGGGCTTCTGCGCGATCTCCTCGACGAAGTTCGGCACATCCCTGGTATCGAAACGGCGGCGCTGGTCAACGGTGGTGTGCCTTTGCGAGGAGACCTCCGCACGGTCGATTTCGCCATCCCCGGGCGGATGTTGCGCCGCGGCGAAGATCTCGATTACAACGGGATCTCTTCCGACTACTTTCGCGTGCTGCAGGTCCCATTGCTACAGGGCCGATTCTTCGAGGACGCCGATCGTGAGGGCAGTGAGCTGGTCGCGATCATCAATGCCGCCGCTGCGGCCCACTACTTTCCGGGAGCTAATCCGGTCGGCCAGATGATTCGTTTCAACGGTCTGCGACGAGTCGTCGGCGTCGTGGGAAATATTCGCCACGACGGTCCAGAAACGAACTGGCGCAGACAGGGCTTCATTCCGCTCGATCAGACCGACGCGGTCGGCGCGACCGTCGTCGTGCGGTTGTCAAGACCCGCCTCGACGGTGTTGCCGCACGTAAAGTCGGCCATCTGGTCGCGTTTCCCCGGTCTGGCGCTTCCCGATGTGCAGACGCTGTCGTTCTACTTGAACTCCCTGGTTGCGCCGCGCCGCCTCAACATGTACCTCCTCACATCGTTTGGCGTCATTGGCGTGGTCATCGCGTGTGTGGGTATTTACGGAGTATTGGCGTACGTCGTCGTGCTGCGAACACACGAGATCGGCATTCGCATGGCGCTCGGGGCAAAGCCGACGCTGATTCTGCGATCGGTGCTCGGGCGCGCGCTGGTGTTCCTTGCCGGAGGGCTCGCGATTGGACTCGTCGCGTCGTGGCTGCTCGCACAGCTGGTCTCGGGATTCCTGTTCCAGATAGAGCCGCACGATCCGTGGGTCTACGCCGCGGTCAGCGCCGCGCTCGTGGCAACAGGCCTCACCGCTGCGTTCGTCCCGGCTCGCCGAGCGGCGAGCGTCGACCCGCTTGTCGCGCTGCGTCTCGACTGACCTGGCACGAGTCCGGCGTATCGGTATGACCACGCTCCTCGCGCTCGTGGCGATGCTGGCCAGCCTGCTGCCCGCCCGGCGTGCCGCGCGCGTGGATCCGCTGGTCGCATTGCGCCAGGAATGCTGACCGCAGTCTGTCGTCCCTCCCTGGGCGTGGACACCCTTGGTGGCGACTTTTGGGGCCGCCGGGATGGACTACCGCCACCCTAAGTCACAGAATACGTGTGAGTTTCGCCGCTAGGCCGGGGTGCCGTTCTTGCACGTCGCCGAATTACTCTGCGAACCCTGCTACTCATCGCGTTGACGGTGTTGTCGTGCGGGGGATCCGCTGCGGCTGCGGACGCCGGCAGCGGAAGTGATGCCAGCGCCCTGGCGCGTAAAGGCACGACCGCCATCAACGAGCGGCAGTTCGGTGAGGCCCTCGACGCCTTCACCAGAGCTTTGGCGCTCGACCCCGACGACGCGACGCTGTTTTTTGGCGCCGGCGTCGCCGCCTTCATGCTCGGCCAGGATGAAGTGGCGCAAATACGGTTCGAGCGCGCCCTTGCGCTGAACCCAGATTATCTGGACGCGGCCGTGTGGCTCGGAGACCTGCACTATCGCGCCGGACGACTCTCCGAAGCGATGGCGATCTATAAGACGGCACTGCGGCGCTCCACGAGGCGAAGCGACCTCGAAGCGCAGCTCGCGACCTGGAGCCAGGAACAAGAACTGCACGACCGGCTCCGCGAGATACGCACAGAGCACTTCACTACGTTTTTCGAGTCGCTCTCCGACGAGCCGCTGGCTCGTGATGCCACCGATCGGCTCGAGGACGCGTACCGGCGGGTCGGCGGCATCCTCGGCGTGTTCCCGTCCGAGCGAATCACGGTCGTCCTCTACACGCGGGAACAATTCAGCACAATTACGCGACTCGCGTCTTGGTCGGCGGCCGCGTACGACGGTCGCATTCGACTACCGATCGCGGGCACATCGCAGCAGGGCGAGGAGCTCGACCGCATCCTGTCCCACGAATTCGTGCACGCTGTCGTGACCAGGTTAGGCGGACGAGCCGTTCCCGCCTGGTTGAACGAGGGTCTCGCGACCGTGCTCGAACCGGCGGGCTCGGAGGACGCGGAAGCGCCGCTGACGCGGACGCCCGTGCGCCCCGACTTATCGAAGCTGCACCAGCCGTTCGTCGACCTCTCCCGGGGGAGTGCCGAAATCGCGTATGCGTCGGCCGCACGCGCCGTCAGGCGTCTGCTCGCCCAGCGTGGCGCCTGTGCCATCGTCGCGCTGCTGCAGGATCTGGCACAGGGGGCGCCTTTCGCCAGCGCATTCCAGCGACGGATCGAGATGCGATACGATGAGTTCGCGGCGCGCTCGCGCAACTAAGAGAGCACAAGCCCGCTAAAGGTCTTCCTCAAAGAATTCGTCTGCACTGCGCTCGCCGGCTGCGCGCCGGGCCGCCTCGACCTGCCGCAGCTCCACGCGGCGGATCTTTCCTGAGATCGTTTTTGGCAGCGCGGCAAACTCGATCCGCCGAATCCGTTTGTAGGGCGCGACGCGATTGCGGCAGTGGGCCATGATCTCTGCGGCGAGTTCGCGTGAAGGGCTGAAGCCAGCGGCCAGCGTCACGAACGCCTTCGGCACCGCAAGCCGCTGAGGATCCGGGCTCGGTACGACGGCGGCCTCGGCGACCGCAGGGTGCTCAATCAGCACGCTCTCGAGCTCGAAGGGACTCACGCGGTAATCTGACGCCTTGAACACATCGTCTGCCCGGCCGACAAACGTAAAGTAACCATCGTTGTCTCGCGCCGCGATATCGCCGGTGTGATAGAAGCCGTCCCGCATGGCATCCGAGGTCTTCGCGTCGTCATCCGCGTACCCATCCGTGAGGCCCAGCGGCCGATCATCGAGGCGCAGACAGATTTCACCTTCCTTCGATGAGATGTGGCCCTGGGGATCCAGCAAGACGACGTCGTATCCGGGCAGCGGCCGACCCATCGAGCCGACCTTCAGGGTCTGACCCGGCGAGTTGCCGATCTGAGCGGTGGTCTCGGTCTGACCGTATCCGTCGCGGATCGTCAGGCCCCATGCCCGCTGCACCTGTTCAATTACTTCCGGATTGAGCGGCTCGCCGGCAGACACCACGTCGCGGAGCGCAACGCGATAATCGGCGAGTGGATGCTGGATCAGCAGCCGCCACACGGTTGGCGGCGCGCACAGGGTTGTCACCCGATGCTGAACGAGCGCGTCGAGCACGCTCTTCGCGTTGAAGCGCTCGTAATTGAACGTGAAGACGGTTGCCTCAGCGTTCCACGGCGCGAAGAAAGAACTCCACGCGTGCTTGGCCCATCCCGGTGAACTGATGTTCCAGTGGCGATCGCCTGGCTGCACACCAATCCAGTACATGGTCGACAAGTGACCCACGGGATAGCTCTGATGCGTGTGGACCACGAGCTTTGGCGACGCCGTGGTGCCGGAGGTGAAGTACAAGAGCATCGGGTCCCCGGCGCGGGTCGCCTCGCCCGCCGTGAATGCGGACGCGGCTGATTGTGCCGAATCGTATGGATGCCACCCGGGCGCGACGTCGCCAACCGCGATTCTGGCGAACGCACCCGTCACCCCGTCGAACTTCGACACGTGCGCCGTCCGGGCGACAACATAGCGCACGCGTCCGCGGTTGACGCGGTCCTGGAGATCTGCGGTCGTCAGC
>JBKPNQ010000056.1:0-21195 GCA_046732715.1 Acidobacteriota bacterium
GTAGAGGAGCTGTCGACCATCCTCGGTCTTAGTGCGGGTGTTCAGAAATGGGTGCGTCTGGGGAACAGTGAGGCGCCTCTCAAAACGTCGCCTTCGGGAGGGGTCTGTCACCCGATTGAACTCTACGTCGTGGCGCGCGCCGTCCAGGGTCTCGGACCTGGCCTGTATCACTACGCCGCGGATCGACACGCGCTCGAGCGCCTGCGAGGCCGGACATCCGAGCAGCGCATTCGCGCGTATCTTCCCCGAAGCGGCTATTTTGCGCGGGCTTCAGCCCTTGTTCTCCTGACCACCGTCTTCGAGCGCCAGCTCTGGCGATATCCATACTCACGTGCGTACCGCGCCGCGCTCGTCGAAGTTGGACACATCGGCCAGACGTTCTGTCTCGCCGCCACGTCGCTTGGCTTGGCCCCTTTCTCGGTCATGGGCTTGGCCGATTCCGTAATCGAGCAGGATCTTGGCATTGATGGCATTACCGAGAGTGTGCTCTACGTCGCCGGCGTAGGCTGTCGGCCTGCCGGGACCGACTGGGCCCCGTTACCGCGAGGCCGACTTTCCGTCAGGGACAACCCACGGCTCCGTTCCCGCTGATCGGTATTTTCGTTTCCTGCCCAGCCAATCGTCCCTCCTGTTCGGTTTAGCCCCCTATATCGTTTATCCAAGCAAGAACCGACGGAAAGACGCGTCGCGGGGCCGACTAGGCGGCCCCGCCGCGACATCCACAGAGGGGCGGGCCATGAACGCAGTAATGACGCTGAACGCGCTAGCGATGCGACGGACGACCAGTGCACCCGTGAGAGTGGACGACGAAATCCGTAATTTCTGGCTGGAGCGGGAGAACGCCTGTCTCACCCAGAGCAACGCGCGACTCCGACTGCAGTTGAAGGACCTCGAGGCCTCAGCCCATTCGTGGATACGGCTCTATGAAGCGGCGCTCGATCGCGCAAACGCTGCGGCTGCGGAATGCGCACGCTTGCGTGAACAGCTGGAGAGTCGGTGAACTTTTTCGCGGCTCGTCCGCCTTCGCGGCTCGCGGCTCGCTACTCGCGATTGTGCAATTCCACGATCATCCGGTCGAACGCGTAAAGCAGGTCTTCACGATTTGAATACGGGCCCGGCGTGTAGGCGCGCGAGCCTATCCCGGCCTGCGACAGTTCGCAGACGTGCCAATCCTGGCGATTCGTCGTGTCCCAGAATTCGATTGCGTCGGAGGCATTGAATCCTGGCTTCGCAAGGGTTTCAGGATGGAAGTGCCACTCGCAGATGTTCACCGTGCGATCGGGGCCCATCGGCCAGAGCGTGTGCACCAGCATGTAGTCAGGATGCAGGCTGAGCAGCATGTTCGGAAAAATCGCATAGTAGTACACCCGGCGGACATCGTCCGCCGAAAGCCCTGGCAGGAACTCGCGCGGACACGTCCCATCCATCGATAGCGTCGCCACACCTGGCCGCAAATCCATCCGGCCACCCATGTAGGTCGCGCGCAGCGGCTCATTTTCTCCGCTGAGATAATGCGACAGCCTGTTCAACGCGGGATGAAGATTGGGACAGTGCAGGCATTCGCTGTAGTTCTGAATCAGCAGCTTCCAGTTTGCCTTCACGTCGTACACGATCCGGTGTCCCAGCCGGAGATTCTCCATGTGCCATGGCCGGAACTTCACTGGCAGCTCCGCCAGCTGCGTGGAAAGCGGCGCGGGTTCGTTCGAGAGATTCAGAAAGATGTGACCATCCCACACGTCCGCGTGGATCTCGTGCAGTGGATAGTCTTCCTTGCGGAAGTGCGGGACCTCGTCCATGTGCGGCGCACCGATCAGCCGCCCATCGAGATCGTAGGTCCACGCGTGGTAAGGACACTGGATACTGCCGGCGAAAACGCCGGCCTGCTCCGTGCACAGTTTGGTGCCACGATGACGGCAGACGTTGTAAAACGCGCGAACGCTCGATGACTGCGAGCGCGTGATGATGACAGTCTCCCCGAGAACGTGGCGCAGGAAGAACTGGCCGGGCCGCTCGACCTGCTCCGTGCGTCCGGCGCAGATCCACATCCCGCCGAAAAGACGCTCCATCTCGCGCGTGAAGTAATCGACGTCGACGTAGTACTTCGCGGGCAGCGTCAGCGCCCCCGCGGGCATCACGTCACGCGGTTTCACATTCACGTCAGTCGGTTGTTGCATCACCAATTACCGTGTGCCACCGGAGCGAAAATGATACAACCTCGCGGTGCCTTCGCCGACGACTTCAACCACGCCATCACTCAAGCGCGAGCTCGGCCGATGGGATCTCACGGCAATCGGCGTCAACCAGGTCCTCGGTGGCGCGGTCTTCGCGGTACCGGCGACGATTGCCGCCAGCGTTGGTGCTTGGAGCCCATGGATGGTGGCCGCGGTCGCCCTCGCCTCGATGCTGTTCGCGCTCAGCTTTGCTGAAGTCGCGAGCCGCTTCGACGCGACGGGCGGTTCGTATTTGTATACTCGCGCCGCCTTCGGGCGATTCGCCGGGTTCGAAGTCGGCTGGATGATGTGGTTCACGCGAGTGGCCAGCTGGGCGGCGGTCATCAACGTTCTGGTCTCGTCGCTGGGCTTCTATTGGCCGTCAATTGCCGTCGGCCTTCCTCGTACCGTGTTGATGGCGACGATCATCATCATTCTGACGGCAATCAATATCCGGGGCATTCGACTGAGCAGTGTTGTCGTCAATCTTCTGACCATTGGCAAGTTGGTACCGCTGGTGGTCTTCGTGATGGTCGGGATCTTCTTTGTTGAGTGGTCGCGGCTCCGTCCCGGCCCGTTGCCTGCAGCGGCGGAGGTGTCGGCGAGTGGCTTGCTCCTGATTTATGCCTTTGGCGGCTACGAAGTCGTTCCGGTTCCCGGCGGCGAAGCGCGCAATCCGCGGCACGACGTGCCGTTTGCCCTGATCATGACCATCACCTTGATCGCGCTATTGATGACGGCGACGCAGATCGTTGCCGTGGGAACCTTCCCTCAGCTGGCGGCATCGAAGACGCCGCTTGCGGATGCCGCCGCCCTGTTCCTCGGCGCTGGAGGCGCGGCCCTGATCACCATCGGCGCGGTCATCTCAGCCACCGGAAACAACATGGGGGGCGCGATCTCGGGATCCCGCAACCTGTTTGCGCTTGCAGAGCAGGGCGATCTGCCACGTCTGTTCGCGTGGGTACACCGCACGTATCGCACCCCGGTGAACGCCATCCTGATCACGTCCGCCGTCGCGTTGATCCTCGCGGTCTCCGGCACGTTCCAGACAATGGCGGCAGCAAGCGCGATCAGCCGACTCGTCCTGTACGTCGGAACGTGCGCGTCGGCGGTCCGCTTACGCGGTCGGCGGTTTCAGGAGATCGTCAAGCCGGCAACGTTTGTCGTCCCATTCGGCCCGATCGTTCCGCTTGCAGCGATTGTCATTGCGCTGGCCGTCCTCGCCGGCGCGACGGCGGTCCAATTGCGCAACGGGGTGATGGCCCTTCTCGCCGGTGCCGTCCTCTACGCGATCGCTGTGAGAACTCGCCGCAGCACGAAGCTTGTGGAACCCAGCAGAACCCTGTAGAACACGGCAGCACCCTGGAAGCGGTTTCAAAGCCTCTTCACGATTCATGGCGCAGGGCTTTATTTAGCCCTGTCATCGTGGCAGCCCTAAAGGGCTGCGCTACACGTTTTGGAACCAGTCCTAATCAGGACTCAGCGAAAGGACCTTCAGTTTGAACACTGAAATGGCAAACGCGATGGGGGTCAGGAGACCGAGCGCGGAGATGACCACCGTCAGCACCGATTGCATGACGCTGTTGGGCGCCAGCACCGCGAGAATTGGCGCGAACAGAATCGCCAGCGTTCCTCCGGCAATCTGGCTGAGCAGGATCCACTCGAGCGGACGCTTCAGATACGCGAACGCTCCATCCCGAAACTCACGGTAACTCCGAAGCAGCGAAACAATTCCCGCGACCGGCAGCACGACCGCGAGCAGAACGATCAGCGGAAAGCCGAAGACGAGCGCGGCGATCGCGTACGGGATCGTCAGCTTGGCCATGCTGTCGGGAAGGAATCGGAGCAGGCCGACGGTGGCGATGGGGATCAGGCCGTAGGCAATCGACATCTGAGGGCCCGATTCGCGAATCCACGGCCTCCGCTTTGGAAACACCTGCGTAAAGTGAAAGAGCAGGAGGGTGCCCTCGCCGAGCGCCGCCATTAGCGCGGCTGTCGCCGCAGGGGGAAGTTTCGTCGGATCGGTCAGTCCGCGAAGCCACCAGAACGTCGGAACACCGAAGACAACAAGGTTCGCCAGCGAAAATGCGAGAAAGACACGAGTGCGGATGTCTCCGGAGCCGCGCAGCCAGGCTGCTATGCCAATCGCAACGTAGACGAACGCAGCCGTTCCTTGAGTGACGCCATCGACGGCGGTAAAGACAGGTGCCGGCAGATTGGCAAGGTCCATCAGTAGCTGCGCAGGCCACGTGCCGGGTGTTCTGACAATGTCACGCGCGAGGGAAGCAATTCGGGGAGGGGATCAGTTGGTCGATTTCGCGTGTCGCTGATACACGATCTTTCCGTCGAAGATGGTCGTGGCGACAGAAGCCCCTGCGAGATCGACGTTCGGCGCGTCGAAGATGTCGCTGGAAAGCACGACCAGATCCGCCAGCATCCCCTTTTTCAGCGATCCTTTTCGCTGCTCGTCGAACGAGGCGAATGCCGGAACGGACGTAAACGCGTTGATAGCGCGCTTCAGGCTGACGCGTTCGGACGAAGACCATCCGCCCTCGGGCAGGCCATCGGCCGTGGCACGTGTCACGCCGGCTTGCACTGCTACGAGCGGATTCAGGGGCGACGCCGGCCAGTCCGTCGTGAACGCAAGCTGCGCGTGGGCGGATACGATGCTGGCAGCCGGCCATGCGCGCGACGCGCGCTCCGCCCCGACCGCCCTGGCCCACATCTCCAGCCGCTCCGTCGTCGGGATTGCGCCATATGGCTCGATTGTGGCGATGGCGGCGAGTCGGCCGAACCGCGGTACATCGGCGGCGTCCACGAGTGCCACGCCCTCGATGAGGTGACGCCGCCCGCGTTCGGGCGCCTTATTCGATCGCCAGGCGTGCTCCAACGCGTCGAGCGCCATATGGACCGCCCGATCGCCCGACGCGTCGAGGGTCACCTGCCAGCCGCGCGCGTCCAGCAGACGGACGAAGCGATTGAGCGTATCGGCATCAAGTCGCGGACGCCCGGCATGGTCGGGCCGCGCGTCGTAGGGCTGCAGCAGAGCGGCGTCAAATGATTCGACCGGTCCGTCGATCGGGATGCGCACGCCCCCCATCTTGAAGAGCGGATCGTCTGGGTATCGATCCGACAGCGACTGCAACTGCTTGAAGGTCTCCGCTTCCGATTCGCTGCCGGCCTCGATCGATGCGTACACCCTCACGCCCAGGTCACCGGCCTCGCGGACGGTGTCGTAGAGGATGAAATCATCGGCGCGCTCAATTGTGTCGCGGATGCTCGTCACACCGTTCCGGTGCGCTTCTTCAATCGCATCGCGGAGTGCCCGCGCGCGTTCGTCGCGCGACGGCCGCGGCATCACGTCCGTGATCAGCGTGACGGCGGTTCCTTTCAACACGCCGGTCGGCACACCGGTCCGTGCATCCTTCATGATTATGCCGTCTGCTGGTACCGCACTGCGACGCGTGATGGCGGCGCGCTGAAGCGCCTCCGTGTTGAGCCAGGCCGTCCGGCCATCGCTCGAAAGAAGGCAGACGGGACGATCCGCGGCAGCCGCATCGATCAGCTGACGGGTCGGGCTTGTCGTAAGCGCCGCCGGGCTCCATCCGTGGCCGACAATCCACTCATGGTCGGGATTCGATTCGGCCCAGATCCGTACACGCGACTGGATCTCTTCTATCGTTGTTGCGTCGGTGAGATCGACGCCGCTGAGCGCGAGGCCTCCGTCGATGAACCGCGTGCTCGGATCGTTGAAGCCGGGGAGCACCGCGGCACCCTGCGCGTCGACGACAATCGTCTGGGGCCGGCGAAGGCGATTGATCTCGCGGTTGCTGCCCACGCGGAGGATCTGGTTGCCGCGCACCGCGACAGCGTCCGCCATCGACCCCGATGAATCCGCGGTGTAGACCTTGCCGTTGAAAACGATCAGGTCAACCGGCCCGTCATTGTCGTCGCGCTGGGCACCGACAATCAGGCCGGCAATGAGTGTTGCGGCAACGATTCCGACGACGACGTAAGTGGTGAGGCGGGCGGCCATGCTGTGTCCGGGCGGGGCGGGGCAAGTCCGCCCGGCGCTCGGCCTGAGTGTCCGCGATTCTAGCACGCACACGGGTTCTGCTCGAAAGCCTGGGAAAACCGGCGTGTTACAGTTTTGTGCCGATGAACGTTGAGACCGCTGCCCGGTCAGACGACGGGCTCGAGCGGGCGCTGGGCCTGCGATCCGCCATCCTGTTTGTCGTGGGCAGTGTCATTGGTTCAGGGATTTTTCTCACGACCGGCGGCATGGCCGCCGTCATCCCGTCCCCGTCGCTGCTGGTGGCTGCATGGGTTCTTGGCGGACTCCTCGCGATAGCCGGTGCACTGACCTACGCGGAGATGGGCGCCATGTTTCCCAGATCAGGCGGCGTCTACGTGTTTCTCAAGGAGGCGTACGGTCCGCTGCCGGCGTTTCTCTACGGATGGGCTGCGCTTTTTGTGGTCCTTAGCGGCGGCCTGGCCGCGGTCGGTGTCGGCTTTGCCACCTACCTCAGCTACTTCATCCCGCGTCTCATCTCTGTAAAGGTCCTTGGTGTCACGGGGATCCAGTTCGTCGCCGCCGCGATGATCGTGGTGCTCGCCGCGATTAACTATGTCGGCGTTCGTCGCAGCAACATGGTGAACGTGGTGACCACGACCGCGAAGGTCTCTGCGCTGGCGGCTCTCGCGGTGATGGCATTTCTGTTCGCCAGAGTTCATCCCGCCTATCTTCCGATCGTTCCCGACGGCCTGGCTCGTCCTCACGTAGCGTTTGGCGTCGCCATGATCGCGGTGCTCTGGACATATGAAGGTTGGTACTTCCTGACCTACGCATCGGGAGAGATCAAGGATCCGCACCGGAACGTGCCGCGGGCCCTGTTCGGCGGCATCGCGGTGCTAATCGCGGTCTATGTGCTCGTCAACCTTGCCTACCTGCAGGCGCTGACGATCGACGAGATGAAGGGAACCACGCGCATCGCCGAGCGCGCGGCGACCGCCCTGGTTGGCCCTGCGGGCGCCACGTTTATTGCGTTGACGGTTGTCGTCTCGACATTCGGGAACAATGGCAGCGCTCTCCTGGCCGGTTCACGCCTGTTGTTTGCCATGGCGTGCGACGGTGTTTTCCTTCCGGTGGCCAGTCGCGTGCATCCTCGCTACCGGACGCCGCACGTCGCCATTGTGGCGCTCAGCAGCTGGGCCATGCTGCTGGCGCTGTCGGGAACCTACGAACAGCTCTTTACCTACGTCATGTTCGCGTCGATCCTGTTCAACGTCGCTGCTGGAGTCGCCCTGTTTCGGCTCAGGCGGACCATGCCCGATCGACTTCGGCCCTATCGGACCTGGGGGTACCCGTTCGTGCCGCTCGCCTTCATCCTTGGATCCAGCGCGTTCGTGTTCAACACACTCCTCGAGCGGCCGGTGGAGTCGTTTGCCGGGCTTGGATTGGTCGCGCTTGGCTTGCCCGGGTATTGGTATTGGAGAAAGCGGGATCAGCAGAAGTGATTTCAAAACGCAGTACGAGAGCCGCGAGCGAGCGGCGCGAAGCGAGCCACGCGAACGGAGCGAGCCGGCGAAGCGGCTCGCGAGAGAGCGTGCGGGGGAGTCCGAGCGGCGAAGCCCCTCGGACTGATTAAGATGCGATTTGCCATCCTCGGTTCGGGCGCGGTCGGCGGTTACTACGGGGCTCGGCTTGCGCGAGCGGGTCACGATGTGACGTTCGTGGCACGCGGCGCTCACCTCGCGGCGATTCGCGAACGCGGACTCTGCATTCGCAGCCCGGCGCTGGGCGACTTCACCATCACCGCTCGGGCGGAGGAGGACACACGCCGAATCGGACCGGTGGATGTCGTCGTCGTCGCCGTCAAAACCTACGACAACGCCGCCGCCCTGCCATTGATCTCACCAATGCTGGGTTCGGATTCCGTCGTGCTGACGATTCAGAACGGCGTGGACAGTGCACAAGACGTCGCGCGTGTCGTCGGACAACCTGCGGTGATTGCCGGCGCGACCTACATTGCCACCGCGCTGGCAGCGCCGGGCGTGATCGAGCAAACCGGCACCCATCGGCGCATCGTGTTTGGGGAAGTGTTTGGTGAGCTCCCGCGGCTGTCGGCACGCGTTCGCGCGATTCATGACACGTTGAGCGGCGCCGACATTCAGTCGGAGGGCGTGGACGATGGCCGAGTCCCAATCTGGGAGAAGTTCATCTTCCTCGTGACGCTGGCCGGTTTCACCGGTGGCTCCCGGCTTCCCATCGGGCCGCTGTGGGCCGACCCGGCGATTCGCGCGCAGTTTCTGGAAGGGTGCCGCGAGGTCGAACAGGTCGCACGAGCGGAGGGCGTCCAGGTGGCGGCCGATGTCGTCGAGCGCATTAGCCGCTACATCAGCGGGATTCCCGGGACGATGCGTTCATCGCTGCTGATCGACCTGTCGCAAGGAAAGCGCATCGAAGTGGAGGCGCTGCACGGATCCATCGTGCGTCGCGCCGCAGCCGCAAAGGTTGCGGCGCCAATCATGTCGACGCTGTATGCGCTGCTGAAGCCATTTGCTGAGGGCCAACCCCGATCCGGTTGAGTGCCGCCAGATAGCGGGGATGACTTCGTAGCACCGCGAGATTGGAATCGACGCCAAGGAACACGCACGCTCCGAGGTGCGCTTCGACCATGCACTCGACATGGTAGAGCGCTTGATCGGTCTCCTCGAGATATCGATGGACGATGGCCAGCGCATAGTGCACGAGCGGCGGCATCGTCGCCGGATCCGGCATCAGCTCGAGGCGCTTCCGCCAGTACGCCCTGGGACCGCCGGCGCGAAAGGCTTCGACCAGCGCCTGACCATCCATCGGCACGCCCCAGCATGGTTGCTGGGCGATGATGGCCGCCGCCTCTTCGTACTTTCCAAGGGCGTCGTACGACGACGCGACGACGTTGCCGGCCTCCTCAAAGCCGGGAACGATTTCGCGGGCCTTGAGCGCCTCGCGAATCGCCTCCTCGGGACGGCCGGCGAAGTGGTGCACCCACGCGACGCCGACGTTGATGAACAGTGACAGCGGATCCAGTTCTCGTCCGAGGAGCGCTTCCTTCAACGCGTCGCCGTCGCGTCCGGCCACGGCGAGGATCAACGCGTAGACCGAGTGAGCGAGCGCCAGCTTCGGGTTCAGGCGGATCGCCGTCCGGATTTCCCGCTCCGCCGCGAGCCAATCCCATCCCCAGAAGAGCCGCTCGATGGCGAGCGTGATGTGCGCATCCGCGATTTCCGGATCGAGGTCGATCGCGCGCCGTGCAGCCGCGGCGGCGCGCGGAAAGCCATCCGCCGGCGAGACGTGGCCGTAATAGGCCATCGCGCCGAACGCATCACCGAGGCCGGCATACGCCGGAGCGTACGCCGGATCGAGACTGACCGCGCGCTCGAAATGATCGCGAGCACGCCTGAGGCTGTCCGGCGAAAAGTTATTCCAGTGATATCGACCGCGGAGATACTCCTGGTACGCCTCGGGATTGACCGTCGCCCGCTTGCGCAGCTTTTTCTTCTGCTCTCCGGTGAGCTTCAGCCGAAGCGCTTCCGAGATTTGCCAGGCGATCTCCTCCTGCACGGTCAGCAGATCGCTCGTCCTCTGGCGGAACTGTTCTCCCCAGAGCTGTGATTCTGTTTGCGTGTCGACCAGCTCGGCCTGGATGTTCAGAATGTCGCCGTGCTGCACGACGCGGCCGGTCAAGATCGTCCGCGCGTTCAGTGCCAGGCCGACCGTCGCTGGATCGGCCTGCAGGCCCTTGTAGCGGAACGCCAGGCTGCGCGGGACGACGCGGAGCCCGGCCAGCTGCGAGAGGCTGTTGATGATGCTCTCGGTGATCCCGTCCGCGATGTGCTCGAGCGACGGATCGGCGCCGGCATTGACGAACGGAAGCACCGCGAGTGACTTTCCTCGCGTCCGCCGTCGCGCGGTTCCGGGTGCCATCGCGGAACCGGTCAGCAGGCTGTGCAGGGCCATCGCGAGGTCCTGGGCCGATTGGAAACGGCGGGCGCGATCGCGGGCGACGGCCCGCGACATGATGGCTCGCAGCTCCGGCGGCGACTTGGGATCGAACGCGTCGATATCGGTGACGGTGTCGTGGAGCACGCTGGCGATGATCTCCTGAGGCGTCGCGCCGCTGAACAGCGGCTTGCCGGTCAGCATTTCGTAGAGGACACAGCCGGCCGCGAACACGTCGCTGCGGCCGTCCACGCGCTCGCCAAGCACTTGCTCGGGCGACATGTATCCAAATGTCCCCAGGATCGTGCCCTGCATCGTCCCCGCCATGGTGGCAGGGAGCGTCTCGGTGTCCAGCCGCTGCAGCGCAAGACCGAAGTCAAGGATCTTGACCAGGCCGCCCGACGTGAGAAAAACGTTGTCGGGTTTGAGATCGCGGTGGACGACTCCCTTGGCGTGCGCAGCCGCGAGCCCTTCGGATACCGCGGCGGCGATTCGAACCGCCTCGCGCCATTCGATCGGGCCCCGGCGCAGCCGCTGCCTGAGCGACTCGCCTTCGAGGAGCTCCATGACCGCGACGGGAATGCCGTCGACGACGACCAGCTCGTAGATCGACAGGATGCCGGGATGCGATAGCGCGGCGACGGCTTTCGCTTCGGTCTCGAAGCGGCGCCGCATCTCCGGATCTGAGGCGACATGTGGCGCCATGACCTTGATCGCGACTTCGCGATCGAGCCGGAGGTCGCGTGCGCGGTACACCTCGCCCATGCCGCCCGATCCGAGCGGAGACAGGATTTCATACTGAGCGAGACGCTGGCCCTGAACGAATGACATCTGAACTATAGGGGGAACGCTATTGTATCGCGCCGGCCGCCTGACAATCGAGCACAGCCACGATTCCGCGGCACACATCGGATAGAATTTGAGGTGTCTCGTCCGACGTGACTGTTACTCCTTCGATTGTCGCTACCGTGATGGCATCGGGCGCGATTGCCGGATGTCTCGGCGCGTTGCTCGGGCTCGGCGGTGGCGTCTTTCTCGTTCCCTTCCTGAACGCGTGGTTTGGTCTCGACTTCAAGACGGCGGCGGCGATCAGCCTGGTGACGGTGATCGCAACGTCGAGCGCGGTATCGGCCGGCACTGCCGGCCGCAACCTGATCAATCTGCGCCTGGGCATGCTGCTCGAGGTTGCGTCGGCAGCGGGCGGCGTCGCCGCCGGCATCACGGTCGCGCACCTTTCAGACATCACGCTCGAACGCGGGTTTGCAGCGGTCGCCGCACTGATCGCCGTCCTGATGCTGACCCGTTTGGAACGGCGCAACGTCATCGCCGACACCACGATCGATCCGGGACCGCTCGGCGGACGGTTCCATGACGAAGAGAGCGGCTGCGACGTCGTGTATCGGGTTCGTCGATTGCCGGTTGCGCTCGGGGCCTCGTTTCTCGCCGGCAACATCTCGGCCGCGTTCGGGATCGGCGGCGGGATTCTCAAGGTCCCTGTGCTCACCGCATGGTGCGGGGTCCCGATGCGTGTCTCGGCGGCAACCAGCTCACTGATGATTGGCGTGACCGCGGTCGCGTCAGTTCCTATTCAGTACGCCAACGGCTATGTCAATCCACCACTGGCGGCGGCCGCTGTGCTTGGCGTGTTGGTGGGTTCGCGAGGCGGTCTCTGGTTCGGGGCGCGCGCGCGCGCGAAATGGTTGAAGCTGTTGATGGCACTGGTCCTCGTTCTCGTCAGCATCATCTATCTGCGGCGGACGCTATGATCGACGACGATTCGCCGTCACTCGTGCGGCTCGAGGTTCGACTCGGTCGCCTGTTGGTGACGGGAGTGATCGCGAGCGCGACCCTGCTGGCGACCGGTTTGGGCCTCTGGCTCTCGGGCTCACACCCGACCGCGGCGGCCTGGCTGTTGAACGCCGGGCTGATTGCCCTGATGGCGACGCCAATCCTGCGCGTACTTGTCTCGTTCGCCGAGTACGTCGCAATGAAGCAGTGGTTCTTTGTCGGCGTGACCGTGCTGGTGCTGCTGGAACTGTCTGTGACCGTCTTGGTGGCGCTGAGCCGACACTAGAACGGGCCTCAAATCCTGTAGCGCAGCCCTTTAGGGCTGCCGCAGTGGCAGGGCTGAAGCCCTGCGCGACAAAGAGGTCTTGAAACCATCTCTAGCGAGGCTCCGCCTCAGACCGTCGAGGCTCCGCCTCGCTAGGCATAAGCTTGATCACGCCGCGCTGACGCGCGGACGGCTTGACCGAGCCGACGAAAAGTTGACTCAAAATTTCAGATTCGGCTCGGTCAAGCCTCTAGCGACTCTCCGCCTTCCCGTAGGCCTCTGGACTCGACGGGATGCCGCCCTGATTGACCGCATCCGCCATTTGTTTGAGCCGGTCTTGCGCTGCGGCGCGCATTCGTTCGAGGAGGTTGGTGATGCGCTGTGCCTGTCTGATGACCGTCGCCAGGTCCCGCTGCAGATTCGGATCAGGATAGCCGCGTTCGAGCAGGTCGCAGTGGCCGATGATCGTCTGCAGCGCGCTGTTGATTTCCGCGGCGATCGACAGCGTCAGCTCCGACATCGCCTCCATCGTCTGATACTTGCCGACTGCGACCTGCAGTTGCTGGGCGACGTAGGCGACGGCGAAGATCTCCGCGATCGGCAGCAGCGCGTCCACGTGTCCCTGGTGAAACGCGTTGGCCTGGCGGGACACGACATTCAGCGTTCCGACCGCGCGACCCTTGGCGAGAAGCGGCAGGAGCAGGGCAGATTCGAGCCCGGCTGTGTGCAGCACGTTGACGTCGAGGAAGTCCGCCGCGTACACCCTCGTCTCGTTGATGATCAGCGCCTCGCGCGATCGAACGACGCTGCCAATCGCAGTGCGATCGGCCTTGAACACGACGTCGGGCCGCGGGCGCGACCGCCGCTCAACCTGGTTCACCCGCGCGGTGTAAGTCTGAAACTCCTGGCCGTCATCTGTGAGCAGCGCAAGTCCGACGCGATCGCACGGGACCAGGCGAACAATGCGTTGAGCCAGCGCCTGAAACGCCAGCGGGACGTCGACGGAACGCGAGATGATCTGGAGAATGGCGTTGCGCATCTCCAGTTGCTCGACTTGATCGAGCGTGGCCGTGCGCGCGCGTTCGTGCTGCCTGATCATCCGTGCCAGCCCGCGGATCCGGCGCGTGGACACGATGGTCAGAATCAAGATGACAAACCAGGCGAGGACGAACTGAAGGACAACGATCGAGCCCCGCGAGATTCCGCCGAGGGCCGTCCAGGCAATCAGCTGCACCATCGCAAAGATCAGGACGAGACCCCAGATCCCGATCACGACTGCGCGCGGGTGCCGGAGATTCATGCAGCAATCCACTCTATACGTGCCGAGCCGTGCTGCTCAAGTTGGATCCGGGACCTTCCAGCCGTGGGCTCGTTCGACGAAACAACTCAAAGCGGCCGAACGCTCCTTGCCGTTGACGAGCGGGAACGTGTTGAGCACGTGCTCGAACTCCGGCTCTGTTAGTTCGTACAGGCGCGCGACGGATCCCTGGAGCTCGGCCATGGCGCCCAGCTGTGAGGGGCTGGCAATGAGCTGGCCGCAGAGGTCGACGACGTCCTGAAACTCAGAGGATTCCAGGTCAGGACGCGGCACCGGCAGCTGTTCGATGATCGAGACATTGACGTGCGTGCTGACGCGCATTCGCACCAGATAGTTGGCAACAAAGCTGTTGAAGATACCGCACAGGAAGCGCTGAATGCGTTCGTCAACCGGTCCTCGTACGCAGAAGACCGTGTGCGTGGTCACCACGTTTCGCGGCAGGATTGCGGCGATGAGCGTCAAACGGTTCGTAGAGGCCGCGACGTCGCGGTATGCCAGTCGCGACCGCGTGTAGTCACCCGACGCGAGTAGTCGTGCCGCGGTTTTCGCAGCGATGAAGGTCCGGGAGGCGCCGATGTCGGTTGCGAACGGTTGAACCTGCTTGCCTGCGACGACCGGAAGGAGCCCAACTCCACCCTGAGCGACGAAGTGCGCGCGGTCGTCGGTGGCGTTCAGCTCGCGTCCGAAGGTGACGCCCCAGCCGGCTGCGGCCGACAGTCCGGGGAACTGGAACGTCAGGCGAGACAGGATGGCCGCGTCGAGCGTGGTCCGGACATCGGGAATCGCCAACTGATTGCCCGAGAGTTTCTCGATGACGGTTCGATGAAGTTCAACCGCGTGGCGATCGCTCTCGTCAGGCATCGCATCGAGCATCCCAAGCGATCTCAGCCCGGCGCGGCACGGAATGATCGTCGTTCGGCCATCGCGGGTGGCCGTCAGCAGAAGAAACTTCAGACCCCGATGGATCGGAAAGATGCCGTCACGGTTGTCAATCGTGACGAAGGTGTCGACCACGTGACGATCCATTAGCGCCCGACGAAGATTCGCGCATCCATGATCGTGCGCGAAGCCGGATGGCAGCACCAGCGCGATCCGGCCGCCGCCACGAACCAGCCTCATCGCGCGTTCGAGGAAGAGGTGGTACAAGTTGGCATGTCCTTCTCCTTGCCAGGAGTACACGCCCGATTCACGCGTGAAAGCCGCCAACGTCGTGTCGGAACGCTGTCCCTGGCCACCCCGCAACATGTCCCACGGAGGATTGCCGATGACGGCGTCGAAGCCTGGACGGGCTGACGGCCTGCCGTGTGCGTCGTGAAAAACCTCAGGGAATTCCAACGGCCAGTGGAAGAACTGCTCGCGCCTGGCTGTCTCTCGTGCGTGCTCGAGAAACGGCCGGGAGATGTGGGCGGGAAGAGCGGTAGTACGGCCGAGCAGTTCGTCGAGAAGCGAGGCGAACGGGATTCGCTCGTGTCCGCTCGTCGCCGGAAACCAGGCGCTGCACCACAGGTCGGCGATCCTGTGCCACGTCATCAGTGGTGCATCCGGCTGGCGCAGCGACAACAGCAGCCGTTCCTTCGACCGCACTTCCTCGATCGTGTCGCCCGGATCGTTTGCCAGCGATAGCCGTCGGCCGATGACGTGGCTCAGGTCGTCATCCGCGCGGTCGAGATCGAACAATGGTAACTGCGCTGGCTGGCGGCGAGCGTCTCGCCGTTGCGGCGCCTGGAGCACATTCTCCAACGTCGCGCCGACGAGGCTGTTGCCCGGGCGAAGGTGATGATCGAGGAACGTGAGTGGTCGGTCGCGCGCCAGCGTGGCGAGCCACAACGACAAGCGACCGAGCTGCACCGCCATTGGATTGATGTCCACGCCGAAGAGGCAACGCTGGGCGACGGCGCGCCGGAACCCGGCACGATCGTGTTCGTCGAAGTCCGTGGCGGACAGGCCGCTGCTCCGAATCAAGGCGCCCTCGTACGCCCACGCGAGATAGCGGCAGGCGGCGACGAGAAATGCGCCGCTTCCCATTGCCGGATCGACGATCCGCAGCGCCAGGACATCCTCGGGGCGCCGTTCGTGCACCAGCGGAGCGAGAGCGCGGCGCACCATGAATTCGGTGAGCGCCCGCGGCGTATAGAAGGTGCCCGTCGCTTTCCGGCGGCCGATTCGTTTCAGCGTCAGCAACCGGTCGCCACCATCGGCCTCCGCCGGGGCATAGTCGAGGATCCGTTCGTAGACGCCACCAAGTTGTTCGACACCCAGATCGGCGTACGCGATACGCCTGCGGCCAGAGCTGGACGTCCTGGTCGTCAGCGCGAGCATCGCCGTGCGAACCGCGGCATCATCAAGAACCAGCGACTCGGCGAGCGGCGCGTCAATCGGCGAGAACAGGCGGCCGTTGAACGCCGTGACTCGAAGCGCCCCGGCGCGGCAACCGCGGTGCGCAAGCCGCGCGATGGATTGCAGCGACTCCCACAACCCGGCTGGCTTTTGCTGACGCTCGGCCGGGTTCCGCAGCGACTCGATCGTGTAGGCGTCGCGATATATCGGGTGCCAGGTCGGCACCAGCCCGCGCGCCTCGGCAAAGAGCAGAAATAATATTCGGTAGATGACGATGAGGGATTCGTCGAACAGGCCTGAAATGTTGCCGGCGGGCCGGCCTCGAGCTGCGCCAAATGCTTGCAGTAGAGAAAACAGCGCTTGGTGCACGCCGTGCTGCAGCGACGCTCTGACCTCAGCGCGGTGTTGATCCGATGCTGCGGCCGCACGATCGAGCGCGGAGTCGGGGCCGCGGAACGCTTCGTGATTCAACAGCGTCCACAGAAGCGCGAGCGACAGAGGATCGTGCGTGGTGGTCTCGAGGTCGAACTGCGCAAACCGCCGGGCATAAGTACGAGTCCCATCGAAGATGCGAACGAATGGGCCTGTGACACACAGGCACCATCTCAGGCCCTGGGCGATACCGTGGCGCACCGCGACCCGCCAGACGGTCGCGGGATCCTCGTTCCACGCCGTTACGAGAAGAGCGGCAACCGAACCGCGCTGGGTCTGGAGCAACGCGTGGAGCCACGTCGATGAGGCCAGTGGGACGGGTGCAAGGATGGAACGCAGCCCGAGCGCGCCGGCAAGTGGCGCAGCGACGCGGTCGTACACGAGTCGGGCGCTACTGGTCGGTCCGAGTTCACGAGTCACGCGCTCGTACCATGCGGGGAACCAACGACGCGTGGCGGAAGGGATGTCGGCCGGCCTCGTTTCCAGGCTGGTCGTCATCGCGTCGTGCGACAACAGCGATCCCGAAAGACCCGAAATCATCGACGGCTGCGATCCTCGATCAGGAGAACCGCGGCCAACCTCACTGACGGCGCGAGCGCCGCGCGGGCCATAAGGGCCTCGATCCGCAGGTTCGCGTCTTCGAGCATCGCAGCCGTCGTGCGCTTTTGTTCGCGGCTCGCACGGATTGCGCGGCGATCGAACAATGAGCTCTGCACGAGGTGCCCGGCGGTCGACGCGATCGGGAGCGCCACGACGCGTTCGCGCTCGACGAGCGCAGACGATGTCCGACTGCACTGCTGAATCAGGTGAGCGATGCGCTCACGAAAGATGATCGGAACGAAGAGCTCGGCGTTGAACTCAGCATTGCCGGCCATGTCGATGATGTCGGACAAGCGTCGCGCCGTGGTCGGCAGGCGGGAACCCATCGGCTCCCGCAGCGCCACGAGCTCGCTGTGAACGACCGTTCCGTCCGCCGCGGTCAGCGCCAGCACGTAGATCCGAATGAGGCCCGCAGGCAGAAGTCGTCGCTTCGCCCTCAAAAGGGTTGCGCAAACGTGAACCGACCGGGATCGGCGTTCGTTTCCGACTGCGGCGCCGTGGCGAAGGTTGGTGAGCCGCACGGCTTCGAAACTGGCCTCTTCGCGGAGGCGGGGCGGTGGTTGAATCACGTCCGCACCCAGCACGGCCGGCGATGACTCGATGGGTGTGCCGTCCATGACCGCTGACGCGACCCGCGATTCAGAAAGTGTCTCGAGCGCGCTGAATCCGCCCGCGACATTGGGCCGGGCGCGCGCCGCCCTTTTCGCCAGCGGCGCCAGCACCATGCGCTCAGCGGTATCCGAGGCCACGAGCATGATGTCGTGAACGGTTCTCGACTGCCCGACACGATCGACGCGCCCAGTTCGTTGTTCCAACCTCGAAGGGCTCCACGGCAGCTCGAAATGCACGACCGCTCGACAGCGGAAGTGAAGGTTCAGGCCTTCCGCCGCGGCATCGGTGGCAAGCAGCAACGACCGACCATGATTGAAACGATCCTTCGCCGCCAGCCGCTCACATAACGTCATTCCGCCATGCAGTGTGACGATCGGCCGCCCGAGATCGGCAAGCGCAGCCTCAAGCCTGGCGAGCGTGTCGCGGAATTCCGTAAAGATGATGACCGCTTCGTTGACGCGGCGGACGAGGCGACGCAAAAGCGCGATCTTGGATTCGGATCTGGCTGCGTCCTCGGCGGCGGCGGCGACGTTCTCGAGCCAGCGCTGTTCTGCCCCGCGATCGGCCAGCCCTGGGGTGCCAAGCAGACGATCGGGTTCGTCGTCTTCAACGAAATCGTCGTCGTCGAGCGGCAGCGAAAGCTGCTCACCGAGGGTGGCACCAGGCGCCGATCCCAGCAACGCGAGACGGCGGCGACATGAAACCGCCAGCGAGCCCGCGCTGGACAGCGCTCGTTTCCTGAGGACGATCGCCGCAAGTCTGGCGTGTCCATCTCCGATTCCACGCGACTCCGCGCAGACACACGCGGTGTATCGCTCCAGAAGCCGATGCATGCGCGTCTCGACGGCGGACAGGCGAACCGGCAGCAGCACGGACCGCCTGCGCACACGTGTTCCGACGTCTGTTCGCGATCGGCAGAAGATCAGCAGCCGATCCGGCCGCTCAACCGAACGACCGAGGTTGCAGAGCGACCGAAACTGCTGATCGTCGCCTCCGTGCGGTGTGGCCGTCAGCAGGAGCACTCGCCGTGAACGCAAGGCGACGGCATGGACGGCCGCCCGCCGGTCGCTTCGAGGCGTCGCGGCGTGCGCTTCGTCGACGACGAGAAGATCCCACGTCAGGCCCTCCAGTGGCCGCAGGACCTCAGGACGGCGCAGGTACTCAAACGAACAAAGGTAGATGCCGGGTAAGGCCCACGGGCCGACGTCCGACGGAAGCTCGCGCACTGCACGCGCGAGCCACGCCGAGGTGACGATTTCGACCCTGACGTCGAAGCGCCTCGCGAGTTCGGCGGCCCACTGCTCACGCAAGCCAGCCGGCGTCACCACCAGAGCGCGAAACGAGTGGTGCTCCAACGACAGTTCGCGAATGATCAGGCCCGCTTGAATCGTTTTTCCGAGGCCGACGGCGTCGGCGATCATGACGCGCAGGCAGCCATGGCGACGCATGGCCAATGCCGGCTCGAGTTGGTAGGGAAGCAGGTCGACCGTGCTCGTGACGGCACTCGACAGGCCACCGAAGGGCCTGGTGTCGCGTGCTTTTTCCTGCAACACCCGCAGCCATCTGCGAGGACGCATGATCGCCGGTGTTCCCCGTCCCGGTCCGGGCTGGAGCGGTCGCGGACGTTCGAACGGCAGAAGGAATGTTCGAACCTGAAAGGGATTGTCGGCGTCGACACCGGTCACCCTCAGCGCGCTGCAGTCGCTGTAGGAGGCCAATTCGTCGATGCGCCATCGCTGACCGCGGACCATAACCATTTCGCCTGGAGACCAGCGCGCCTGCTTGACACCGTTCACGATTCAGATGGAGGGCAAGGACGATGCCGAATGGGTCAGGTGCACCGGGATGACGGGAAGCCGTTGCGAGAGAACGTGCACCGAACGCGACGGCGGTCGCCAGATGGATCAGCGATTCACGTGTGTGGCGGAGATTGCCGGGTGGCTCCGAAGGTCAGATGGCAGAATCTTCAATCGGTGCCTGGGGTGCGACTACCGCTCCGACAGGACGCGCGCCACTCTCTGCCCGAGCCGCAGCGCCAGGTCCACGGCGGTTGAACCCGAGGAGACTGCTGAACTGGGCACAAATATCTGTGCGTAGGTGCTGCCAACCCTCACGTAGAGTGAGGCAGGTCCACGGTCGCTCACGAAGCCCGCGAATGCGGCATCGCCAATGCCCGTCACCCAGTGTTCCCCGACCGACAGTCTGATCCCTCGGAGGCGGGCATCAGCTTCGGTGGCGTCCGAGTACTGAATCACCCAAATCGACAGCTTGTCGTCGCTGGGTTTGAGCGCCCACTTGTACAGCTTCCCGCGGCCGACAGGGAGAGCGATCTCGGGCTGAAGCATCCAGCCAGGCGCCAACGCCTGGACCGCGTGATCGAAGGACGTGTCAAATGACTCCGTGGTTTGACCGGGCGGCGAGCTTGACGCGGGCATGGTCTCGAACATCACAGCCACGAGCGCGACTCACATGAAGATTTGCGTTGAGACACGTGAACCTATTCCCGGGTGCCGCCGTCTTCGCGTGCTTCGTTCAGGGCCCGCTTCGACAAGATCACCGGACGTGAACTGCGCCCGCCGGCGGCGCGCCCCTTTGAGGCTGAACGTACGGCAGGGACACGGACTCGCCGGATCCGGCAGCCACCAGCGTAGGAAACGGCGGCGACGTCCTTTGGCAGATCCAGGCCGTCCATCAAATCGCGCAGGTCATCCTGGCGATCGCCGCCGTCCTCTTGCGACCGGCGCGGCTCCACTTTCGCCCAGACACCGAGCGGCATGAGTTGAAGGAGTGACGATCGACGTTCCTCGGTTTCCGGACGGAAATCTGAGAACGGATCGCCGTCGAGGTCGAGTTCGTATTCAACATCCGCGTCGACCCGCTTTCGCTCGCGGTCGCGCGCTTCGGCCTCGAGCCGGTCGCGCGCCGCGGCCGCTTCGGCCTCGAGGCGTTCACGTTCGCGCTGGGCTGCCGCTTCGGCTTCGAGCCGTTCGCGTTCACGCTTTGCGGCTGCCTCGGCTTCGATCCGCTCGCGTTCGCGCCGGGCTGCGTCGTCGGCCTGCCGCCGTTCCTGTTCACGCCTGGCGGCGGCTTCGGCTTCGAGCCGGTCACGTTCACGTCGAGCCGCTGCCTCAGCCTCTCGGCGTTCGCGCTCGCGTTGTGCGGCAGCCTCCGCTTCGAGCCGCTCACGTTCGCGCTGGGCTGCCGCTTCGGCTTCGAGCCGCTCGCGTTCACGCTTCGCCGCGGCCTCTGCTTCGAGCCGCTCACGTTCGCGCTTGGCGGCTTCCTCCGCTTCGCGCCGTTCCCGCTCACGTTTCGCTGCGGCTTCCGCTTCGAGCCGCTCACGCTCTCGTCTGGCGGTCTCTTCGGCCTCGCGCCGCTCGCGCTCGCGTCGGGCTGCTTCTTCGGCCTCCCGGCGTTCGCGTTCACGCTTCGCTGCGGCCTCTGCCTCGAGCCGTTCGCGTTCACGCTTCGCCGCGGCCTCGGCCTCGAGCCGTTCGCGTTCACGCTTCGCCGCGGCTTCGGCCTCGAGCCGCTCGCGTTCACGCTTCGCCGCGGCCTCCGCTTCGAGCCGCTCACGTTCACGCCTGGCGGCTTCCTCCGCCTCGCGTCGCTCGCGCTCGCGCCGGGCCGCCTCTTCCGCCTCCTTGCG